>CAXUES010000013.1:3961-6534 GCA_964250185.1 uncultured Solirubrobacteraceae bacterium
CAGGAAGCTCAGGTCGAAGGCGTCCAGCGAGGCGAAGTCCGGGGGCTTGGGGAAGACGCCGCGCGTGAAGGAGAACAGCAGCACGGGGATCGCGATGCAGCCGTCGAAGATGACCTCCACGAAGAGCGCCGAGCCGATCGCCGAGTAGGTCGAGCGCGGCACGCTCGTGCGCACGAGGAAGAGCTTGATGACGTCGCCGCCGCGCGCGGGGATGACGTTGTTGAAGCCGTAGGCCGCGACGTAGGCGCCCCAGATCCGCCGGAACTGGATGTGCTCGGTCGGGTAGGCCGCGCGCAGCACGCCGAAGAAGGCCCGGGCGCGCAGGGTGAGGTAGATCCCGAAGCTCAGCAGCGCGATGAGCAGGTCGAGCGGCTGGATCTGCGCGAGGCCGTCGACGAACGAGGAGACCCCGTCGAAGAACGACGAGATCGAGCTGCCGATCGTGCCGAGCGGCGCCGGGCTCACAGCACCCCGAGCGCCCGGCCGATCGAGGCGTCCGCCAGCGAGGTGACGCGGAGGTCCACGTCGCCGATCTCCCCGTCGGCGAAGTACGGCACGCCGATGACGTAGGCGCCCGAGGCGCGCGCGGCCTCCGCGCCCGTGGCGGAGTCCTCGAAGGCGGCGCAGTCCGAGGCCTCCAGCCCGAGCCGGCGGGCCGCCTCGATGTACACGTCGGGCGCCGGCTTGCCGTGCACGACGTCCTGGACGGTGACCACGGCGCCGAACGGGCTGTCCTCCCCGAGCAGGCCCGCGCCGCCCAGCACGAGCTCGACGAACTCGCGGCCGGAGTTCGACGCGACGGCCATCGGCGTCCCCGCGTCGCGCAGGCGGTCGATGAGCTCCAGCGCCCCGGGCCGCGGCGGCACGCCCTCGCGCGCCTCCTCCAGGACGAGCGCCTCGAGCTCGGCGAAGAGCTCGGCCCCGGTGCCCGGGGCCTCGAGCCACTCCTCGAGCATCGCGCCGGCGCGGGCGCCCGAGGAGCCCAGCAGCGCGCGCTTGTGCTCCATGGTGAAGGTCCGCCCCCGGCGGGAGAACAGCTCCTCCTCGGCACGGGTCCAGGCCACCTCGGTGTCGAGCAGGAGCCCGTCGTTGTCGAAGAGGACGGCGGCGAAGGGCACGGCGCGATCCTACGAGCGCCGTCGGGCCTAGCGGAGCTCAGAGGCCAGCGCGCCGACCACGGTCTGCAGCCACGCGCGCTCGTCGGCGTCGGCCGAGGCGCGGATCCGGCGGCCCGCCCAGCCCGCCAGGCCCGTGCGCCCGCCGATCGCCGAGACCGGGCCCGTCACCGCGTAGCGGCCGTCGGCGAGCAGGAAGAGCCCCGCGGGAGCGTCGCGGCGCACGCGCAGGCGCTCGATGACGTCGAGCTCGCGCACCTGCTCGGGCCGGCCCGGGTCACCGTCGCGCTCGGGCACCCAGGTCCACGAGGAGAGCACGGGCGCGTGGGTCAGCGCGGGGCGCGGCGG
The DNA here is from genome assembly GCA_964250185.1 of uncultured Solirubrobacteraceae bacterium. Taxonomy (GTDB): domain Bacteria; phylum Actinomycetota; class Thermoleophilia; order Solirubrobacterales; family Solirubrobacteraceae; genus Paraconexibacter. The sequence goes on from CAXUES010000013.1 coordinate 5,425, forward strand.
GCGCTCCCCCGGACCGAGCGGGCCGCGCCGCCAGCGCTCGGCGAGCTCGCGCACCTCCCGGGCCACCGACATGCGGAAGAGGACGTGCAGGACGTCGCCGCCGCGCACGCGCATGGAGCCGCGCGGCGGGATCGCCTCCTGCCCGCGGACGATGACGTTGACCACCGCCTCGCGCGGGAGCTCGAGGTCGCGCACGCGGGTGCCGACCGCCGCGTCCTCCGGGCCGACCGGGAACTCGAGGACCTCCGCGCCGAGCCGGCGGATCGTCCCCGCCTCGGTCAGCGGCCGCGGCAGCGCGGGCTCGGTCGTCGTCAGGCCGAGGCGCCGCGCGAGCGCCTCCACCGTGGTGCCCTGCACCACCGTGGAGAGCAGGACCGCGAAGAAGACGACCTCGAACTCCTCCACGGCGCGCGGGATCCCCGCCAGCACGGGGAAGGTCGCGAGCACCACGGGCACCGCCCCGCGCAAGCCCGCCCAACCGAGGATCAAGCGCTCCTGCGGGCTGAAGCCCAGCCCGATCGTGGCCACGAAGCCCGCGACGGGCCGCGCGATGAGCACGAGCGCGAGCGCGATGAGCGTGCCCTGCACCGCGACGTCGACCAGGCCGGAGGGGAAGACGAGCAGGCCGAGCACGACGAAGAGCGAGAGCTGGGCCACCCAGCCGACGCCCTCGTGGAAGACCTGGATGGTCTGGCGGGCCGGCACGCCCTCGGCCGAGCCCAGCGCGAGGCCCGCGAGGTAGACGGCCATGAAGCCCGAGCCGTGCAGCACGTCGGCGCTGCCGTAGCCCACGGCGACCACCGCGAGCGACATGACGGGGTACAGCCCACCCGTGGAGAGCCGCGCGGTGCGGAAGGCGCGCGTGGCGAGCTCCCCCACGACCAGGCCGACGACCGCGCCGATCCCCAGCTCCACGACGAGGTCGACGGCCATGTCGAGGATCCCGTAGCCCGGCTCCTGGATCCAGGAGATGAACCCGAGCACGAGCAGCACCGCGACCGGGTCGTTGAAGCCGGACTCCCCCTCCAGCGTGCGGGCCAGCCGCCGGCGCAGCGTGGAGCCGCGCAGCAGCGCGAAGATCGCCGCGCCGTCGGTGGAGGAGAGGATCCC
>CAXUES010000013.1:6544-12834 GCA_964250185.1 uncultured Solirubrobacteraceae bacterium
GGATCCCGCCCAGCAGCAGGCCCTGCAGGAGCGACGCGTCGAGGACGACCATCGCCACGACGCCCGTGATGAGCGCGGTGACCACGGTCCCGACCGTGGCCAGCGACAGCGCGGGCAGCAGGACGGGGCGCACCTCCGACCAGCCCGCGGCGAGGCCGCCGTCGAAGAGGATGAGCGCCAGGTCGACGATCCCGACGATCCGCGCGAGGTCGTAGTCGTCGAACTCGATGAGGTCCAGGCCGTCGGAGCCGACGAGCATCCCGACCGCGAGGAAGAGCACGAGCGACGGCAGCCGCACGCGCGTGGCCAGCAGCGACGCGGCGAGGCCGAGCGTGAGGAGCGCGCCCGCCGCGAGGATGTACTGGCCTTCGTGCAGGGGCCCAGTCTCCCATCATGAGAGCCCGCCGCACCATCGACCGCCGGGCGGGCCGTCCGGGTCAGGCGAGGACCGGCCGCGGCGGCAGCCGCTTGCCCCAGCGCGCCGCGGCGGCGAAGTCCAGCAGCCGCGGCAGGTACTCGCGCAGCGGGCTCGGCGCGATGCCGTGGCGGGCCAGCCGCGCGCGCGTCGGCCCGTCCTCGAAGCGGCAGGCCACCGAGAAGTACGGGAAGTACTGCGCCGAGCCGTCCAGCACCGCGCGCTGGGCCGCGCTGCCCCGCAGCCGGGCGAGGGGCACGACCAGCGCGTTGAAGAGCGGCGCGGGCACGATGGTCGGCGCGGGCCGCTCGTAGTACGCGCTGGCCAGCTCGACGAGCTCCCCGACGTGCGTGGCGTCGGCGCCGGAGACGAGCGGGTGGGTCTCCAGCCCGCCGCGGACGGGCTCGCCCAGCAGCGCGCAGATCGCGTCGGCGACGTAGTCGATGCTCACGATGTCCACGGGCGCGTCGAGGTCGCCCGGGAGCACGTCGTAGAGGCCGCGGCTGAAGGCGCGCAGCGGCTGGTAGACGACGTTGAAGGACGTCGTCCAGCCCGTCGCGCGGTCGCCGACGACGATGCTCGGCCGGAAGACCTGCACCGCCGGGAGCTGGTTGGCCGCCGCGCGCACGAGCGCCTCGGCCTCGTTCTTGGACTGCTCGTAGCTGTTGCGGAACGCCTGGCCGTCGTCGAGGTCGGTGCCCGCGAAGGCGCCGCGCGCGTGGCCGGCGACGTAGGCGGTGGAGACGTAGGCGAAGCGCTCCAGGCGCGCGCAGCGGCGGGCGAGGGCGAGCATCCGCCGCGTGCCCACCACGTTGATCTCGCGGGCTCGCTCGATCGGCAGCGTGAACGACACCGACGCGGCGCAGTGGACGACCTTGGTGACGCGCGCGGCCAGGGCGTCCTGCGTGGCGACGTCGAGGCCGAGGTGCGGCTGGGTGAGCTCCCCCCGGACGGCTTCCACCGCACCGGCGGGCGCGCCGAGGCCGGCGAGGATCGCGTCGACGCGGGCTTGCGCGGCGGCGTCGTCGGGCGCCCGCACGAGCGCGAGCAGCTCCCGGTCGGTGCCGTCGGCCAGCAGCCGGGCCAGGAGCTCCTGCCCGAGGAAGCCGGTGGCGCCGGTGAGGAGGAGGACCTCGGAGGTCATGTCGCCCAGAGCAGGTCGACGCCGACCCGCGTGACCAGGCCGGACTCGTGCGTGTGGATCGTCCACGCGCAGCTCACGAGGCCGGCCTCGTCGCTCACCGCCTTCGTCGCGGTGACCTTCCCCTCGACGTGGATCGTGTCGCCGAGGTGGACGGGCCGCTTGAGGACGACCTCGGAGAGCTTGCGCAGCGCGAGCACGCGCCGCGGGTCCAGCGGCACGAGGCCGACGGCCATCGAGACGACGAGCAGCCCGTGGGCGATCCGCTGGCCGAACTGCGTGCCGGCGGCGTGGACGGCGTCGGTGTGGACCGGGTGCACGTCGCCGGTGAGCCCGGCGAAGCCGACGACGTCGGCCTCCGTGACGGTCCTGCCGCGGGTGGTGAAGCGCGTGCCGACCTCGATGCCGGCGAACGGCGCCGCCCAGTCCATCGTGGTGGCCTCCGTGGTGCTCACAGCGGGATGTTCGTCGCGTAGGAGCGCCCGGGCTGCGTGCTGGAGAGCAGGTCGAGCGTCGCGGCGATCCGCCCGCGCGTCTCCGAGGGCGGGATGACCTCGTCGACGAAGCCGTCGGCGGCGGCCTGCTCCGGCGTGAGGTGCTCCTCGGCGTAGGCCACCGCGAACTGGTCGCGGGCGGCGACGGGGTCGTCGGCGGCGGCGATCGCGCGCCGCTCGGTGATCCCCACGGCCTGCTTGGGGCCCATGACGCCGAGCTGCGCGCCCGGCCACGCGAAGACCGCGTCGGCGCCGAGGTCGCGCGAGTTCATCGCGATGTACGCGCCGCCGAAGGCCTTGCGCAGGTGGACGGTGACGCGCGGCACCGTCGCGGCGGCGAAGGCGTGCACGAGCTTGGCGCCGTGCCGGATGACCCCGGACTGCTCCTGCTTGGAGCCCGGCATGAACCCGGGCGTGTCGACCAGGACGACGAGCGGGATGCCGAAGAGGTCGCAGGTGCGCACGAACTTCGCGGCCTTGGTCGCCGCGTCGGCGTCCATCACCCCGCCGATCCAGCGCGGCTGGTTGGCGACGATCCCGACGGAGCGCCCGTCCAGGCGCGCGTGGCCGACCACGACGTTGCGGGCCCACCGCGGGGAGACCTCCAGCAGCCGGCCGCCGTCGACGAGCGCGCCGATGACGTCGCGCACGTCGTAGACCTTGCGCTCGGACTTCGGCACGGCGCGGTCGGGCAGGTGCCCGGGCGGCGCGACGGCGGGCCAGCGCTGGGGCTCGGAGCCCGCGCGCTGCGGGAGGTGGTCGAGCAGGTCGCGCACGAGCAGCGCGGCGTCTACCTCGCTCGGGGCGGTGAGCTGGCAGACGCCGTTGGTCGTGTGCACGCCGGGACCGCCGAGGCTCTGCGCGTCGACGTCCTCGCCCATGACCTCCTTCACGATGCCGGGGCCCGTGAGGAACATCGACGCGCGGGGCGTCATGACGACGTAGTCGGTGAGCGCGGGGGCGTAGGAGCCGCCGCCGGCGCTCGCGCCGCAGATGACGCTGATCTGCGGGACGACGCCGCTGAGCTTGACGTGCTCGCGGAAGATGCGCGCGTAGCCGCCGAGGGACTCCAGGCCCTCCTGCATGCGCGCGCCGGCCGACTCGATGAAGCCGATGAGCGGCACGCGGGCGCGGCCGGCCATCCGCATGACCTGCACGACCGAGTCGGCGTGGGCGGGGCCGAGGGAGCCGCCGAGGAAGGTCGGGTCCTGGGCGAAGCAGAAGACCGCACGCCCGTCGACGCGGCCTCCCGCGGCCAGGACGCCGTCGCCGCCGACGGCCTTCGCGCCCATCCGGCGCGAGCGCACGCCGGTGCGGATGAGCTGGATGGAGCCCGGGTCGCAGAGCACCTCGAGGCGCTCGAGCGGGGTCAGGCGCTCGTCGGCGGGGCGCTCGACGACGTGGAGCGTCGGGGCGGTCATGCGGCCTGGATCGCGACGACGGCGTTGTGGCCGCCGAAGCCGAAGGAGTTGGACAGGGCGACCGGGAGGCGGTCCGGGTCGTCGAGCACGAGCGGGCGCGCCGTCGGGACGTAGTCGAGGTCCATGTCCTCCTCGACCTGGGCGTAGCCCGTGGTCGGCGGGGCCATGCGGTCGCGCAGGGCGAGCACCGTGGCGACGGCCTCCACCGCGCCGGCGGCGCCGAGCAGGTGGCCGATGGCGGACTTCGTGGACGACACGGGGATCTCGTTGGCCCGGGCGCCGAGCGCGGCCTTGAGCGCGCGCGTCTCGGCGCGGTCGTTGAACGGCGTGGAGGTGCCGTGCGCGTTGACGTAGTCGATGTCGGCGGGCTGCAGGCCGCCGTCCTTGAGCGCGGCGGTGATCGCCGCGGCGGCGCCCTCCCCGTGCTCCTTGGGCATGGTCAGGTGGAAGGCGTCGGAGGTCGCGCCGTAGCCGCGGATCGTGGCGAGGATGCGGGCGCCGCGCGCGCGGGCGAGCTCCTCGTCCTCGAGGATCAGGATGCCCGCGCCCTCCCCCATGACGAAGCCGTCGCGGCGCAGGTCGAAGGGGAGCGACTCGCCCGAGGGCGACGTCGCGCCGAGCGCGCCGAAGGCGGCCTTGGCCAGCGGGGTGAGCGCGGCCTCGCTGCCGCCGGTGACGACCGCGTCGGCGTCGCCGTGCTGGATGGCGCGCAGCGCCGTGCCGATCGCGTGGGTGCCCGCGGCGCAGGCCGAGACGACGCCGTACATGTGCCCGCGCAGGTCGTGGCGCATGGCGATCGCGGCGGGGGCCGCGTTGCTCATCATGAGCGGCACCGCGAGCGGCGGCACGTTGGCCGGGCCGCGGTCGCGCAGGACGTCGTGGGCGTCCTCGATCGTGCCGAGGCCACCGATGCCGGTGCCGACGATGCAGCCCAGGCGGGAGGGGTCGGCGATGGGGTCCTCGGCGTCCCACCCGGCGTCGGCGAGCGCCTCGTCGGCGGCGGCCAGGGCGAGCTGGGTGAAGCGGTCGGCGCGGCGGGCCTCCTTGCGGGAGAGGTGCTCCGTGGCGACGTAGTCCGAGCAGGGGGCCTCGCCGTCGCGGATGCCGGAGGCGCCGGCCGACCACGCCTCGTGGAGGGCGCGGGCGCCCACGCCGAGCGGCGTGACGGCGCCCAGGCCGGTGACGACGACGGTGCGCATCCCTACGCCCGGCTGACGATGACGTCGATGGCCTGCCCGACGGTCTTGATCTCCTTGACGTCGGCCTGGGTGAGCTCGACGCCGTACTGCTCCTGGACGATCTGGGAGAGCTCGGCGAGGTCGAGCGAGTCGACGTCGAGGGCCTCGAAGGTCGCCTCGCGGGTGATGTCCTCGGGCTCGGGGCCGAACGAGGCGATCGCGTCCTTGACGGTGGACTCGACGGCATCGGGGGTGACGGTGGTGGCCATGGGGGTGGCTCCTTCGTTCTCGGGGTGGGGGATCAGGCGGAGGGGGCGGCGGACGCGAGCCCGGGCTGCCAGTCCAGGACGCAGGCGCCCCAGGTGAAGCCCGCGCCGACGGCGCCGAGCAGGACCCGCTTGGGCCCGTGGAGCTGCCCGTCGCGGCGGGCCTGCTCGAGGGCGAGCGGCACGGAGGCGGCGGAGGTGTTGCCCAGCCGGCCGATCGCGTCGACGACGCGGCGGGGGTCCACGTCGAGGCGCTGGCTCAGGGAGTCGAGGATCCGGCGGTTCGCCTGGTGGTAGACGAGCACGTCGAGGTCGGCGAGCTGCAGGCCGGCGGCGAGGGTCGCCTCGCGCGTGGACTGCTCCAGGCGGCGGACCGCCTGCTGGAAGGTCGCGTGGCCGTCCATGTCGATCGTGCCGCCGCGCTGCAGCGTGAGGATCTCGCTGCGATCGCCGTCGGCGCCGAGCACGGCCGGGTGGACCATGCCGCCGGCGTGGGCGCTGAGCACGAGCGCCCCGGCGCCGTCGCCGAAGAGCGCGGCGGTGCGCTTGTCGTCGGGGTCGGTCCAGCGGCTCAGCGCGTCGGCGCCGATCACCAGGACGACGTCCGCGCGACCTGCCTCGATCATGCCCGCGGCGAGCGCGAGGGTGGAGACGAAGCCGGTGCAGGCCGAGCCGACGTCCATCGCGCCGGCGTGGGAGGCGCCGAGCGCGGCGGCCACGAGCGGGGCCATGTTCGGCATGAGCTCGTCCTGGCTGCCCGTGGCGCACAGGACGAGGTCGACCTCGGCGGCGGAGGTGCCCGCGTCGGCCAGGGCGTGGCCCGCGGCCTCGACGGCGAGGTCGGTGAGGCGCTCGTCGTCGCGCAGGCGCCGGCGCGAGCTGATGCCGGTGCGACGCTCGATCCAGCCGTCGGCCAGGCCGAGCCGCTGGGCCACCGCGGCGTTGGGCACCGCGGTGGCCGGCAGCGCTGAGCCCAGACCGAGCACGCCCGCTGTGCGGGGGGAGCGACGAGCGGGGATGGGCGCTCGTGGGGCGGCGAGGTCGGTCGAGCTCACGTCACGCAGCGTCGCGCGCCGGGCGGGTGCCGTGGGTGGTGCGGGTGCGCCTTCCCCCCGCACCGCCCGCCGGGCCCCGACGGTCGGGGGGGACCGTCGTTCCGGTGCGACGATGCGGGCCATGCTCCACACCGAGCGCCTGCTGCTGCGCGCCTGGCGGCCCGAGGACCGCGAGCCGTTCGCGGCGCTCAACGCCGATCCCGAGGTGATGGCCGAGTTCGTCGCGCCGCTGTCGCGCGCGGAGAGCGACGCGCTCGCGGACCGTGCCGCCGGGCACGTCGACGCGCACGGCTGGGGGCTGTGGGCTGTCGAGGTCGTCG
>CAXUES010000013.1:12844-18736 GCA_964250185.1 uncultured Solirubrobacteraceae bacterium
CCGCCGCGCCGCTCGCGCCAACCTCCTGGCTTTGCTCGGCTTCGTCGGCCTCGCGCGGCCGGGGTTCGAGGCGCCGTTCGGGCCGGCGGTCGAGATCGGCTGGCGCCTGGCCCGGGCGGCGTGGGGACAGGGCTACGCGACCGAGGCGGCCCAGGCCGCGCTCGAGGTCGCGTTCTCGCCCGACCGCCTCGCGCTGCACGAGGTCGTCTCGTTCACCGCGGCGACCAACGAGCGCTCGCAGGCGGTGATGCGCCGCCTCGGCATGACCCGCGACCCGGCCGACGACTTCGACCACCCCCTCGTGCCGCCCGGGCATCGGCTGCGCCCGCACGTGCTCTTCCGCCTCCGCGCCGAGGGAGGTGGGGCGGCTTGACCGCCCATGACGCGGTCGAGGCGCCCCACATCGCGGTGACGGCCCCGCGCCGCGCCTTCATCACCGGCGCGTCGGGCTTCATCGGTCGCGCGGTCGCCACGCGCCTGCGGGAGCAGGGCACCGAGGTCACCGGCGTCGACCGCGTCGCCGATCCCGCCAACGGCGTCGTCGCCGGCGACGTCGGCCGGCCCGGCGCCTGGCAGGACGCGATGGCGGGCTGCGACCTCGTCGTGCACACCGCCGCCGTGGTCTCCAACGCCGCCTCGGCCGACGCCGCCTGGGCGCTCAACGTCCTCGGCACACGGCTGGTGCTCGACGGTGCCGCCCTCGGCGACGTCGGCCGGGTCGTGCACCTCTCCTCGGTCCGCGCGTTCTCCGACCTCGGCTTCCCCGACGGCGTCGACGAGCACCACCCCGTGCGCACCGACGGCAACCCGTACGTCGACACCAAGGTGGCCTCGGAGCAGGTCGCGCTGCAGGCCCACGCGGCCGGCGAGGTGCCCGTGTGCGTCGTGCGCCCCGGCGACGTGCACGGCCCGGGCTCACGCCCGTGGACGATCCTCCCGGTCGAGGCCATCCGCGCCCGGCGCTTCGTGCTCCCGGCGATGGGCCGCGGCACCTTCAGCCCCGTATACGTCGACGACCTCGTCGACGGGGTGCTGCTCGCCGCCACGCACCCGGCCGCCGCGGGGCAGGTCATCACGATCTCCGGCGCGGGCGGCGTGCCGTGCGCGGAGTTCTTCGGCCACTACCACCGCATGCTCGGCGTCCGCGGGCCGGTCTGCCTGCCGACGGGCGCGGCGCTCGCCCTCGCCGCGGCCAACGAGGCCGCCGCCCGCGTGCGCGGCGTGGAGACCGAGGCCAACCGCGCCACGGTCCGTTACCTCACGCGCACCGGCACCTACTCGATCGCCAAGGCGCGGGCCCTGCTGGGCTACGCGCCGCTGGTCGGCGTGGCGGAGGGGATGGAGCGCTCGGAGCGCTGGCTGCGCGACACGGGGCGCCTCGGCTGACCGAGGCGCTTCCTGAGCCGCTCGCAGCGGCTCAGGGAGCGTCTCGCCCGACGAGCCGCGCGGGCGAGCCGACCGGCAGCGGCGTCGCGCCCGTGGGCCGCAGCCCGTCGAAGATGATCGCCAGGTAGCGCCGCCACTGGTCCGGCGCGGGATCGGTCAGGAACTCGACGACGTGCACCGGCGCGCACGACAGGAGGATGACGTCGGCGCCTGTGACGTCCGCCCGGATGTCGCCGCTCTCGCGGGCCGCGTCCACGAGCCGCTCGACGGTGGCGAAGAGGCGGTCCTGCTCGGCCACGACCGCCGGGTGCGCCCCGCTCATCGACTGCAGGAAGGTCAGGTCGTGCTGCTGGCGCTGGCCGGCGATCTCCGTGAGCAGCTCGAGCAGCGCGGCCCCCGGGTCCGCGGCGCCGAGCAGGGGCTCGGCCACCGCCGACAGCGCCGCGAGGTCCGCGCCGACGATCGCCGCCATGAGCTCCTCCTTGGTCGCGAAGTGGCGGAAGACCGTGCCCTTCGCCACCCCCGCGCGGCGGGCGATGTCGGCGATCGAGGCGTCCGCGCCGTGCTCGGCGAACTCCGCCTCGGCCGCGGCCAGCAGCGATGCGCGGTTGCGCGCGGCGTCCTCGCGGAGCGCTCTCGGGGGCGGCACGGTCGGCGACGCTAGCAACATGACCGCCCGGTCACCTGCGCTGCTACCGTCGGCCGCAGAACATGACCGGACGGTCACTAACCGTCCGGCACACCCCTCGAGAGCAAGGAGCGCACCATGCGCATCGACGGAGCCACCGCCCTCATCACCGGCGCCAACCGCGGCATCGGCCGCCAGTTCGCCACCGGGCTGCTGCAGCGCGGCGCCAAGGTCTACGCCACGGCCCGCAGCCCCGAGCTCGTCGACGTCCCCGGCGCGGAGGTGCTCCGCCTGGACATCACCGACCCCGCCTCCGTGCAGGCCGCCGCCGAGCTGGCCGGCGACGTCGACCTCGTCATCAACAACGCCGCCTTCACCGGCGGCGGCGATCTCGTGACCGGCGACCTCGACGCGATCCACGCCGTGATGGACACGAGCTACTACGGCACGCTCACGGTCGTGCGGGCCTTCGCCCCGGTGCTCGCCCGCAACGGCGGCGGCGCGATCCTCAACGTCCTGTCGGCCGTCGCCTGGACGACCGTCCTGGGCAACACGGCCTACGCCGCGGCGAAGTCCGCGCAGTGGGGCCTGACCATCGGCATCCGGCTCGAGCTCGCCGGCCAGGGCACGCACGTCGCCGCGCTCGTCCCCGGGATCATCGCCACCGAGACGATGACGGCCTACGCGCAGGAGGCCGGCCTCGACCTCCCGGACGGCGCGCTGATCGACCCGGCCGACCTCGTCGCGCTGGCCGTCGACCGCCTCGAGGCCGGCGACGTCGAGATCATGGACCGCTACGCGCTGGCGGCGAAGGCGACGCTGTCCGGCCCGCCGCAGGCCTTCGACCTCGCGAGCGCCGCGCTGGCCTAGCCGATGAGCCCGAGCCGCTGCGCCCGCTGCACGGCCTCGGCCCGGTTGCGCACGCGCAGCTTCCTGTAGAGCCCGCTCGTGTGCTCCTTGATCGTGTGGGGCGAGAGGTGCAGCACCCCGGCGATCTCGCGGTTCGTCGCGCCGGACCCGATGAGGTCCAGGACCTCGCGCTCGCGGTCGGTGAGCGCGATGCCCTGCGGGTCCTCCTGGGGCGGGAAGACGGTCATCCCCATGCCGATCATCCGCACGGACTTCGCCACCTCGGCGGCGGGCAGGTCCTTGATGACGAAGCCCGCGGCGCCCGCGGCCCGCGCGGCGCTCGCGCTGATGCGCCCCGCGCCCGAGATGAGCAGCACCTTCACCCCCGGCCACGCCTCGCGCAGGCGGGCGCAGATCTCCGGTCCGGACTCGTCGCCGACGAAGAGGTCCACCACCGCGACGTGCGGCTCGTAGCGGCGGCAGAGCTCCAGCGCCTCCAGCGCGTTGCGCGCGCTCAGCGTCCGCTCCACCCACGGCTGCTGGCCGAGCATGAGCCGGAAGCCCCAGTGCACGACGTCGTGGTCGTCGACGATGAGGACCTTCAGGCGGCGGTCGGGGTCGGCGAGGTCGAGGCCGTGGAGGGAGGGCTCAGCGCTGGTCATCGGGGACCACCAGCCTGACCTGCCAGCTCGCGTCGCCGCGCGGGCCGAACTCCAGCACGCCGCCGGTCTGCAGCGCCTCGAAGGCGGCCAGCCGCAGGCCCATGCCCGTCCCGGCCAGCGCAGCCGCCGGACCGCCGTCGGTCCCGCGGGGGCGCACCCCGTCGTTGGCCACGTCGAGCAGGAAGGCGCCGTCCTGGTGGCGCAGGCGCACCTGCACCCGCGTCGGGTCGGCGTGCTTGCGCACGTTGCGCACCGCCTCGGCCAGCACGGAGACGCTCAGCGCCTCGGCCTCCCGCGGGACCTCCACCGCGGCGGAGCCCTCGTCGACCTCCAGGCCGAGGTCGGGGTGCTCGGCGGCCAGGCGCACGAGCTCCTCGCGCAGGGTCGTGCGCGTCGGGCGGGCCTCGCGGGCCAGCGGCCGGCCGAGCGCGGCACGCAGCTCCGACAGCGCGGTCTGCACCTCGTCGGCCACGCGCTCGCGTGCCTCGTCGGGGAGCGGGCCGTCGGCACCCAGCGCGAGCGACACGCCGAACAGGCGCTGCACGACGCCGTCGTGGATCTCCCGCGCCATGTCCAGGCGGCCCTGCAGCGCGCGGGCCCGCTCGGACTGGTGGGTCGACATCCGCGCGACGGTGGCCAGCGCCGCGGTCTTGCCCAGCGTCCACAGCAGCTCGCGCTCGTCGTCGCCCAGCGGCGGCCCCGTGGCGGGCCGGTCGCAGAGGACCAGACCGACCCAGCGCCCGCTCGCCGCCATCGGGCAGACGCTCAGCCGGCGGCCCTCCACCTCGTCGAGGAAGCCCGCCGGGAGCCCGTCGTGGTCGGCCGCGCTGAGCTCCACGACGCGGTCCTCCACGAGCGCGACGCGCGCGGCGGGCGCGGCCGCCAGCGTGATGTGCGCCTGCTGGAAGCGCGCGAGGTCCAGGCCGTGCGCGCCGACCGCGCGGACGCGCCGCAGGTCGGCGTCGTAGGAGAAGATGAGCGCGCGGTCCATCGCGGTGAGGCGGCAGATCGCGTCGCACAGGCGCCCGTAGAAGACGTCGGACGCGAAGGGCCCGTCGAGGCCGGCCAGCAGCTCGGCGATGAGCTCGATCGCCGCGATGTGCGCGCCCGGCGCGACGCGCCGGTCCTCTACGCGCTCCACGGGAACCCGTGCGTCGCCGCGCTGCTCAGCGCCACGCGTTGCAGGAGGTCCTCGCGGGGGGGCGCGAACGTCAGGCGCAGCAGCTGCGCGCCGTCGAGCTCCACCGACCACGCCGCGCGGCAGCTCGCGCAGGCGCAGTCGGCGCTCGTGTGGCGGGGCGCGCGGTGCAGGGTCACGTCGCAGTCCACATCGAGGCAGAGCGGACAGGCGAAGGCCGCTGCGACGAGCGCGGCGGGGTCCCCCGGCGCGAACCGGGCGACGTCGTGCAGGGCGACCACGGTGCCACCCTCCTCCTCCACCCCCGGACGGGGCAAGCGCTCACCGTGGGCGTCCCCCCGAGTGGCGGGTGGCCTACAGCGCCACGGGCGCCTCGTCGCGCTCGCGCACGCCGGCGCGCACCGCCGAGGTGCTCGTCGATCCGAGCGGCCGCGTGCCGCCCGCGCCCGCCAGCCCGACGGCGGGCATGTTCACGTAGATGGTCTCCCACGTCCCGGCCGTCACGCGGAAGGTCTCGTGGTACACGCCGACCGCCGTCGTCGCGCGAGCGGCCCGGTTGAACTCCTTCCACGCCGGCAGGTGCTCCGACGCGGGGGAGCGGGCGTAGGCCTCGAGCTCCTCGTAGCTGCGCCAGTACTGCACGACGCTCGGCCCGCCGAGGAACCACCCCGGGCTCGCGTGCAGCAGGCCGAGCTCCGGGTGGGCGGAGAGCTCGCGCAGCATGCGCGGCATCGCCCGCGTCACCGGCAGCCAGGCGCGCACGTCGCGCCAGCGGTTGACGTGCATCCCGATCAGGAACACGACGAAGTCGCCTTCGATGTCCGCGGTCCACCGTCCGTGGTCTTGGCTCATGGGCCGACGCTATCAGTGATCACTCACTCACTGCAAGCGCGCCTACCCTGCGGCGCGTGCCCATGACGCTCCACGTCTGCTGGGGGACCTTCGACGTCAAGGTCCGCCGCCACGCCTGCCGCGAGGCCTACCTCGCCCTGAAGGAGGCCGGTCACGACCCCGAGGTCGTCAAGGCGCGCTCCGTCGGCCTGCTGCCCCCGGTGACCCCGGGGCGCAGGCGCGTGCAGGAGCTCACGGGCCAGTCGTGGGTGCCGATCCTCGAGCTCGACGGCCGCGAGCCGATCGCGGGCTCGCAGAACATCATCGAGTGGGCGCGGGCGCACCCGGCCTGACGGGCTAGGCCGGAGCGCCGGCCTCGTCGAGGGCGGCGAGGACCA
>CAXUES010000014.1:0-11350 GCA_964250185.1 uncultured Solirubrobacteraceae bacterium
GGGTCGAGCCCTCCTTGCCGATGTCGGTCAGGAAGATCTCCCCGACCGTCCCGTCCTCGTACATGCCGGCGGTGATGTAGCCCTCGTGCCCGCCGAGGGAGAACTTGTGCGTGAGCGACTGGCGCTCGCGCGGCATGCGCCGGCGGGCGATCTTCTTCTCCGGCCGGGCCTTGGCCGCCGCAGCCACCGCAGCGGAGACCGCCTCGTCGACGGCGATCTGCACGAGCGCGTCGACCTGCTCCTGGGTGAAGAGGTCGGCGCCCGTCTCGGCATCGACCGCCTTGACCTGCTGCGCGTCCGTGCGCAGGGCCTGCGCGGTCTTTGACCCGTCGCGGTAGATGGCCAGCGCCTTGACGCCGAGCCGCCACGCCTGTGCGTAGGCGTCGGCGATGTCGTCCACCGTCACCTCGTTGGGCATGTTGACCGTCTTGGAGATGGCGCCGGAGATGAAGGGCTGGACCGCGCCCATCATCTTGATGTGGCCCATGTGCGAGATGGCCCGCTCGCCGACCGCGACGTCGAAGATGGACAGGTGCTTCGGATCGAGCCGGGGGGCGCCGACGATCGTGCCGTGCTCGGTGATGTGCGCCTCGATCTGCTCGATCTCCTGCGACGCGTAGCCGAGGCCGCGCAGGGCCAGCGGCACCGTGCGGTTGGCGATGACCATGTTGCCGCCGCCGACCAGCTCCTTGTACTTGACCAGGGAGAAGTCCGGCTCGACGCCCGTGGTGTCGCAGTCCATCAGGAACGAGATCGTCCCCGTCGGCGCGAGCACGGTGGCCTGCGCGTTGCGGTAGCCGTAGAGCTCGCCGAGCGCGACCGCCTCGTTCCAGGCCTCGCGTGACGCGGCCAGCAGGTCGGTGTCCGCGCACGTGGAGTCGGGAATCGCGTACGACGCGTCGCGGTGCATGCGCATGACGTTGTTGTGCGCCTCGCGGTTGTCGCCGTACTTCTCGTACGGGCCGACCGCCTGGGCGATCTTGGCCGACTGCAGGTAGGCGCGGCCGGTCATCAGCGCCGTGATGGCGGCGGCCGTGCCGCGGCCGGCGTCGGAGTCGTAGGGCATGCCGTCGGCCATCAGGTAGGCGCCGAGGTTGGCGTAGCCGAGGCCGAGCTGGCGGAACGCGCGTGCGTTGACGCCGATCTCCTCCGTCGGGTAGGAGGACGGCGACACGACGATCTCCTGCGCGAGCAGCATGACGTCGACGGCGTGCTCGAACGTCGCGACGTCGAACGTCCCGTCGGTGTTGCGGAACTTCATCAGGTTCAGCGAGGCGAGGTTGCAGGCCGAGTCGTCGACGTGCATGTACTCCGAGCACGGGTTGGACGCGTTGATGCGCCCCGAGTTCGGCGACGTGTGCCACTGGTTGATCGTCGTGTCGTACTGGACGCCGGGGTCCGCGCAACGCCAGGCGGCGTCGGCGATGTCGCGCATCAGCTCGCGCGCCCGCACCGGCTCGCCGATCGGCGCTCCGGTCTGGCGACCGATCAGGTTCCACTCCCCGTCGCTCTCGACCGCGTGCATGAACTCGTCCGTGACGCGCACGGAGTTGTTGGCGTTCTGGTACTGGATCGAGGTGAAGCCGTCACCGTCGATCGACATGTCGAAGCCGGCGTCGCGCAGCGCGCCGGCCTTCTCCTCCTCCTTGGCCTTGCACCAGATGAACTCACGGATGTCCGGGTGGTCGATGTCGAGGACGACCATCTTGGCCGCGCGGCGCGTCTTGCCGCCCGACTTGATCGTGCCCGCCCACGAGTCCGCGCCGCGCATGAAGGAGACCGGGCCGCTCGCGGTCCCGCCCTTGGACAGCGGCTCCATCGACCCGCGGATGTTGGAGAGGTTGATGCCCGAGCCCGAACCGCCGCGGAAGATGCGCCCCTCGCGCGTGTTCCAGTCGAGGATGGAGTCCATCGTGTCCTCGACGGAGAGGATGAAGCAGGCCGAGCACTGCGGCTGCTCCTCGAAGCCGACGTTGAACCAGACGGGCGAGTTGAACGCCGCCATCTGGTGGAGCAGGATGTAGGAGAGCTCGGCCTCGAAGGCGTCGCCGTCCTCCGCCGTGGCGAAGTAGCCGCGCTCGCGCCCCCAGTCGGAGATCGTTCCCGCGACGCGGCCGATCATCTGCTTGACCGAGCGCTCGCGCTGCGGCGAGTCCATCTGCCCGCGAAAGTACTTCTGGGAGACGATGTTGGTCGCGTTCTGCGACCAGGAGACGGGGAACTCGACGTCGCGCTGCTCGAAGGCGATCTTGTCGCCGTGGCCGATGCGCGCGTCGCGCAGCTCCCATTCGACCTGCTCGAAGGGATGGATGCCGGGCTGTGAGAACACCCGGCGCACCGACATCGCCTCCCCGGCCCGGGGGGCGCTCGGAAGCGATGTGTGCGGGGTGTTCTCGACGGCCATGATCGTGCTGCTCCTTCCCTCTCCAGGATAGGGTCGCGCAAGCGTGTCGGCCGGTCCTGGGAGTCGTTTGTTGGGGTCGTCGATAGTGCCGCGTCGGCCGGACGGAACGGGCGTCGACCCCGCGTGCTCCGTCCGTTTTTCAGCGACCGAGAGAGAGCCAATCGCGGAAGTCCGCCCACACCCCGCCGGCGCGCCAGCGGGCCTCGCGCACGGAGTGGTAGGCGGGCGCGAGGCGGCCCTCGCCGCGGCCGAGGCGGCGGATCGTGAGCAGCAGCGCGGCGGCCAGCGCGAGCAGGACGGCGAGCAGGCCGAGGCCGATCAGAGGCGCCGGGGCGTCGTTGTCGGGCGTCGCGGCGGCGGCGCGCTCCACCGCGGTGTCGCTCGGCTCACCGCCCGCGGAGGGGACGGCGGTGCCCGGACCGGGCGGGTCGGCGACGGCGGGGAGGCCGGGGGTGACGGCGGTCGTCCCGGCGGGCGGCGTGACCGGCGCCGACGTGGCCGGCGGCGGGCTCGCGGGCGCGGCGGTGGCGGCCGGCGACGCGGCCTGCTTGTCGCAGCCTCCGCGGGCACGGAAGCGGAGCGCCTGCTTGATCGCCGCCGGATAGTCCGACGCGTACTGGCGCACGTTGGGCTCCACGTTGTCGAGTGCCGTCTGCAGCTGCTGCGTCGTGTAGTCGCAGGGGTCGATGCGGCCGTCCTTGGTGTAGTCCGTGAAGACCTGGTTGGCGATCTTCTCCGCGGGCGTCGCGGCGCGCGCCGGCGCCGCCGCGACGAGCGCGACGATGAGGACGCCCAGAACCCGTGCCCGCACCACCCTGCGAGGATAGATCGCGATGGCTGAAGACCGGCTAACGGCGTCCGGCGGCGCGATGCGCGCCTACTACGAACGCCGCGCCGCCGAGTACGACGACTGGTGGGACGGCACCGGCCGCTTCGCCGACCGCGACCGGCCGGGCTGGGACGAGGAGCGCGACGCGCTGCTGGCGCTGCTGGCGGCGCTTGCACCTGCGCGGACCCTCGACGTCGCCTGCGGCACCGGCTTCCTCGCGCGCGTCCTGCCCGGCGATCTGACGCTGCTCGATCAGAGCGAGGGCATGGTGGCGATCGCGGGCTCGCGGGTCCCGCACGCGCGGGCCGTGCAGGGCGAGGCCGTCCCGCTCCCGTTCGGCGACGCCGCGTTCGACCGCGTCGTCACCGGTCACTTCTACGGCCACCTCCAGCGTGACGAGGCGAGCGCGTTCCTGGCCGAGGCGCGCCGGGTCGCGGGCGAGCTGGTCGTGGTCGACTCGGCGGGCCCGGAGCCCCGGGAGGCGTGGGACGAGCGCGTCCTCGACGACGGGTCGCGCCATCACGTCTACAAGCGCTGGTTCACCGGCGCGTCGCTGGCGGCCGAGATCGCCGGCGAGGTCCTCCACGAGGGCCGCTGGTTCGTGGTCGTCCGCCGGAGAAGCCTCGGGGGCCCGGCTCGGCCGGTGGCGGGCTCGGACGATGCGCCTCGCCACCCCTAGGTGAGCAGGTTGTAGAGCGCCGAGAGGACGGCCACGAAGAGCACGGACAGCCCGATGTAGACGACGCCGCGCATGACGGGGGAGAGGTGGCTGAGGTCGGGCAACTGGGGGCCGGTCGACAGGTCGGGCACGCGCGCGAGGGACGGCGCCGCCGTGGGTGCGGACGGGGCGGGGACGCCCGCGTCGAGCTGCGCGCGCAGCCGCCGCACGGAGTCCTCCAGCGAGGCGCGGTCGCCCAGCGCCTGCTCGGCGATCCGCTCCGTGTCGCGCACCCGGTCGCGCTCGGCGGCGAGAGCGGAGCGCAGCTCCTCCACGCGGCGTTGCAGCCCGGCGTCGGGGACACGCTGCTCGGCCGCGTGCTCCGAGGCCTCCTGGAGCGCCGCCTCGAGCTGGCCGACGCGCTGGCGCGCCTCCCGGTGGCGGGCGTCGAGCGCGCGGGCGGCCTCCGTGCGCTCGTGGAGCTGCTCGCGCAGGCGGTCGACCTCGCTCTGGGCGTCCTCCGAGCGGCCCGCCTGGTCATCGAGCAGCGCCCTCAGGCGGTCGATCTCCGCCTGCGCCTCGGCCGCCGCTGCGGCGCGCTGGTCGAACGCCTCGCGCAACTGGATGACCTGGCTGGACAGGCGGTCGGCGTCGTCGTCGGCGGCGCCGAGGGAAGACGAGCGCTCGGCCAGCTCGCGCTCGAGCCGGGTGACCTCGGCGCGCGCCTCGTCGGCCTCGGCCTCGGCGACGCGCAGCGCCTCCTCGCGGTCGGCGATGCGCTGCTGGGCGGACTCGATGGTGCGCCGCAGACGCTGCGTCTCGAACTCGGCGGCCTGGACGCTGGCCGCGCTCTCGGCGACCTCCGTCTGCAGCCGGCGCAGCTGGGACTCGGCGCTCAGCGCGGCGGCGGCGCGCTCCTCCACGTCGGCGTTGGGCGCGGCCTCCGCCTCGGCCAGCGCGGTGCGCAGGCGCTCCGCCTCCGCGGCCGCCTCCGCGCGCGCGGCCTCCGCCTGCTCGCGCTCGGCGTGCGTCTGCGCGAGCGCCGCCCGCAGCCGCTGCGCCTCCGCTCCGGCCTCGTCGATGCGCTCGGCTCCGGCGGCGCTGGCCGCCTCGGCCTCCGCGCGCAGCCGCTCGGCCTCCGTGCCCGCGTCCTCCAGCGCCGCCTGGAGACGGCGGCGCTCGGCCGCCTCCGCCTCGGCACGCTCGGCGAGCTCGCCCCGGACGCGCTCGGCCTCGGCGATCTCCGCCTCCAGGCGCTCGCGGCCGGCGCGGTCGGTCTCCCCGAGGAGGAGCTCCAGCCGGTCGCGCTCGGCGATCGCGTCGGCCAGCGCGGCGCTGCCGGTGCGCTCGGCGTCGGTCGCCTCGGTGAGGGACAGGCGCAGCCGCTCCGTCTCCGCATCGGCTTCCGTGAGCTGCTGCGCCGCGACGCGCTCGGCCTCGGCCAGCTCCTCGCGCAGCCGCTCGGTCTCCGCGGCCGCATCGGCGGCGCGCTGCTCGGCGGCACGTTCGCGGGCGGCCGCCTCGTCGCGCAGCCGGACGGCCTCGGCCTCCGCCTCGGCCAGGCGCTCGGCGGTCCGCTGCTCGAGCTCGGCGATCAGGCGCTGGGTCTCGAGCTCCGCCTCGCGCAGCTGGTCGCTGCTCGCGCGCTCGGTCTCGGCCAGCGTGGCGCGGATGGCGGCGACCTCGTCGGCGGCGGTTCCCAGTTCGGCCCGCAGGCGGTCGGCCTCCTCGGCGGCGATGAGCTGGGACTGCTCGAGCGCGGCCAGGGCGGCGCGCTGCTCGGCCGCCGCCGATTCGGCCGCCTGAACCTCGCTGCGCAGGGACTCGGCGTCCTCCGTGCGCGACGTCAGCTCCTCGCGCAGCGCGCGCACCGCGTCGCCGCGGTCGGTGAGCTCGGCCTGCAGGCGCTCGCTCTCCAGGCTGCGGTCGCCGAGGTCGGCTTCGAGCCGGCGGATCTCGGCGCCGCGTCCGTCGAGGTCGGCCTGGAGCCGGTCGGCGGCGACGGTGCGCTCCTCGAGGATGGCCTCCAGCGCGGCGATGGCGGCGGCGCGCTCGTCGAGGTCGGCACGGAGCGCCTCGGCGGCGGCGCTGCGTTCGTCGAGGTCGGCACGCAGTTCCTCGGCCGCGGCGGTGCGCTCCCCGAGCGCGCCCTCGAGCTCGGCGATCGCCTCGCCGCGCGCGTCGAGGTCGTCGCGCAGGGCGTCCGCGACGGCAGTGCGCTCGTCCAGCTCGGCGCGGAGCTGGTCGGCGGCGGCGGTCCGCGCGTCGAGCTCGGCGCGCAGCTGGTCGGCGGCGGCGGTCCGCGCGTCGAGCTCGGCGCGGAGCTGGTCGGCGGCGGCGGTCCGCTCGTCGAGCTCGGCGCGCAGCTGGTCGGCGGCGGCCGCGCGCTCGTCGAGCTCGGCGCGGAGCTGGTCGGCGGCGGCGGTCCGCGCCTCCAGCTCCGCCTGGAGCTGATCAGCGCCGGCGGTCCGTGCCTCCAGCTCGACGCGCAGCTCGGCGGCGACCGCGTTGCGGTCGCCCAGCGTGGCCTCCAGCTCGGCGATCGCCTCGTCGCGCGCCTCCAGCTCGGCCTGGAGCCGCTCGGCGGCGGCGGTGCGCGCGTCGAGGTCCGCCCGCAGCGACTCGGCCGCCAGGGTCCGCTCGCCGAGCACGGTCTCCAGCTCGGTGATCGCCTCGCCGCGCGCGTGGAGCTCAGCCCGCAGGTGGTCGGCGTCGGTGGTGCGCTCGCCGAGCTCCTCGCGCAGCCGGGTCGCCGCGTCCGTCTGCGCCGACAGTTCGACGGTCAGCCGCTCGCGCTCCTGCTCGCGCTCGGCGAGATCAGCCGCCAGCCGCTGGCCGTCCTCCGTCCGCTCGGCCAGCGCGGCCGCCAGCTCGTCCGCCCGCGCGGAGCGGTCTTCGAGCTCGGCCTCCAGCCGCGCACCGGCCTCCGTCTGGGCGACGAGCTCCTCGCGGACGCGCGCTCCCGCGGCCTCCGCCTCGGCCAGCGCCTCGCCGACCCGGCGCGCCTCGGCTTCCGCGGCGTCGAGCTGGTCCTCGAGCTGGGCCGACTCCCCCTGCGCGGCCCCGAGCTCGGCGCGCAGCTCCTCGGCGGTGGATGCGCCCGTGCGCTCGGCCTCGGCCAGCGCCTCGGCCAGCCGCTCGGCCTCGGCGGCCGCGGCGGCGACCGAGCCCTCGAGCTGGTCCACGGCCTCGGCCCGCTCGGAGAGGGACGCCTGCAGCGCGGCGGTGCGCTCGTCGGCGTCGGCCTCCGCGCCGCGGAGCCGCTCGATCTCGGCGTCCGCGTCCTCCACTCGCACGCGCAGTGCCTCGGCCTGCGCGCGCTCCTCGCCGAGGTCGGTGCGCAGCGCCTCGGCCTCCGCGCGCGCGTCGGCGAGCTGCTCGCGCAGGGCGACGGACTCGACGCCCGCGGCGCTGAGCTGCTCGCGCGCCTCGACCAGGTCGCGCTCGGTGGCGTCGAGCTCGTCGGCGACCTCGACGGCGCGGGCCTCGGCGACCTTGGCGCGCTGCAGGGCCTCCGCGCTCTGGCCCAGCAGACTGGCGAGCTGCGCCTGCGTGGCGGCTGTCTGCTCCTCGAGCTCGGCGATCCGCGCTTCGGCCGCGGTGCGTTCCGCTGACCGCTCCTCCGTGAGGTCGGTGAGCTGCGTCGCGGCGATCGCCCGGTCCTCCTCGAGCTCGGCGATCTGCGCCTGGGCGAGGTCGCGCTCGTCCTCGACCTCGGTGAGCTGCTGGCCGAGGTCCGCGATCCGGGCCTCGCCCGCCGCCCGCTGGGCGTCGAGCGCGGCGATCTCGGCGACGCTCGCCTCGGCCGCCGCCCGCGCGTCCTCGAGCTCGGCGCTGCGTGCCGCGACCGTCGCTTCCAGCTCGGCGATCTCGGTGCGCGCCGCGGTCTGCTGGTCGAGCAGGTCGGCGATCTCGGCCTCCGCCGCCACCCGGGCGGTCTCGAGGTCGGTGATCCGCGCGCCCGCGGTGGTGCGGTCGTCCTGGAGGTCGGCGATCTGGACCTCGGCGGCGGCCCGCTGGTCCTCCAGGTCGGCGATCTGCGCCTCCAGCGCGAGCCGCTGGTCGTCGACGTCCGCGACCGAGCGCTCCAGCTCCTCCACCCGCTCGGCTGCGCTCGCGGCCGCCGCCTCGAGCTCCGCCCGCGCGGCGGCGTCCTCGTGCAGCTGCTCGCGCTGGCCCTCGATGACGGCCTGGAACGCCTGGATCGCGCTGGCCTGCTCCTCGATCTCCCGGCGCAGCGCTGCGGTCTCCTCGGCGGCAGCGGTGGCCGCGGCCGCGCGCTCGGAGACCGCCGCCTCCAGCTGCGCGACTTCCGCCGCGGACGCCTCGGCCTCCGCCGTGCGCTGCGCGAGCTCGGCCTCCGCGGCCCGCAGCCGGGCGATCTCGGCGGTGGTGGCGTCGGCCTCGGCGGCGCGCGCCAGCAACTCCTCGCGCGCGCCGGCGAGCGCGCCGCTGACGTCGCCGAGCTCAGCCTCGAGGTCGGCTGCGCGGGCCTCCGCCACCTCGGTCGCCTCGCGCGCCGCGGCCAGCACGGCCGCGCGCGAATCGATCTCGGATTGCAGCGCCGCGAGCTCGGCGTCGGCAGCGTCCGCCTCGGCGTCGCGCTGCGCGAGCTCGGCGCGCAGGTCGGCGGCGGCGTTGAGCGCGGCGTCGAGGTCCCTCTCGAGGTCGAACAGGCGCTCGCGCAGCTCGGCGTCCTGCGTCGTGGTGCCGTCGACGCCCTCGGTGCGGCGCGCGAGCTCGGCCTCCAACCGGTCGATCTCGGCGCTGCGCTCCGCCAGCTGGTCGCGCAGGTCGGTGGTGGTGGTCGTCGCGCTTTCGGCGATCGCCTGGCGCTCGGCCAGCTCGACCGTGAGCCGGGCCACCTCGGCGGACGCGAGGTCGATCTCGTCGGCGCGCTCGGTCAGCTCCGTGCGCAGGAGCGTCAGCTCCGCCTCCGTTGTCTGCTCCGCGCTCGTGCGTTGGTGCAGCTCGGCGCGCAGGCGGGCCGCCTCGGCGGTGGCGGCCTCGGCGACGCTGACGCGCTCCTCGAACTGCACGCGCATGCGGTTCATGTCCGCGGTGGCGGACTCGGCCTCGCTGGTGCGCTCGGCCAGTCCTCGCCGCAGGCGCTGGAGCTCGGCCGTGGCGGACTCGGCCATGGCGGAGCGCTCGGCCAGCTGGGCCTGGAGACGGGTGATCTCGCTGGCCGCCGTTCCGGCCCTGTCGGAGCGTTCGGCCAGGGCGTCCTGCGCGCGCGCCAGCTCGGTGGCGGCGCGCTCGGCGTCGGCCGCGCGCGCGCTGAGCTCGCGGCGCAGGCCGGCCGCCTCGGCGGCGGTCGCGCGGGCGGCTTCGGTCTGGTCCTCGAAGGCGGCGCGGTCCTCGAGGGCGGATGCCTCGACGCTGGCCAGCCGGGAGATGAGCCGAGCGATCTCGGCCGTGGCCGCCTCGGCCTGCGCCGTGCGGTCGGCCAGCTCGGCGCGCATCGCCTTCACCGACGCGCCGGCGGCCTGCGCGTCGGCGACGGCCGCGGCGGCGTGGCGGTCGCGGTCGGCCAGCGCCTCCTGCAGCCGTTCGATCTCCGCGCGCAGGTCCTGAGCCTCGGCGGAGCGCTCGGCCAGCAGCCGCGCCGTCTCCTCGGCGGCCTCGGCGCCCGTCGCGCTCTCGGCCAGCGCCGCCTGCAGCCCGACGATCTCCTCTGCGGTCGCGGCGGCCTCCGCCTCGCGGTTGGCGAGCGCGGCCTCGAGGTGGGCGGTCTCGTCGGCGAGCGCGGCCTCGAGGCGGGCGGCCTCGGCGCGGGCGGCTTCCGTGGCGTCGGTGGCCTCGGCGAGCTCGGCGGACAGCCGCGCCTGCTCGCGCTCGGCCGCGGCGGTCTGCTCGCTCAGCGTCCCCTGCAGGCGGGCGAACTCGCGGGCCGCCTTCGTGGCGGCCTCCGCCTTGTCGTCCAGAGCCGTCTGCAGCGCGGCCAGATCGGCCTGGGTGTCCTCGGCCGCCGCCGTGCGCTCGGCGAGCATGACGCGCAGGTCCTCGGCCTCGAGGGACGCGGCGGCGATGGTCTCGTCGCGTTCGCGCAGCGTCTGTTCGAGGCGCTCCGTCGCCTCGCGGGCCGCCTCGAACTCGGTGCTGCGGCGGGCGAGCTGCGCCTCGAGGTCGGCGACCGCGCGGGCGCCCGCGTCGGCGACGCCCGCTTGCTCGGACAGCCGGTCGATCAGCCGCCCGATCTCGGCCGTGGCGGCGTCGGCGTCGGCGGAGCGCTGGGCGATGGCCGCCTCCGCTTCGGCCAGCGCGGCGCTCAGGCGCGCGACCTCAGCCTCCGCCTCTGCGACCGCCTCGGCGCGCGCGTCGAGCTGTTCGCGCAGGCGTGCCTGCGTGGCCTCCGCGTGCTCGGTGCCCTCCCCGAGCGCGCGCTGCAGAGTGGCGATCTCGGCAAGCGCGGCCGCCCGGGCCGTCTCGGTCCGCGACGCCTCCTCGCGGGCCGTGTTGAGCTCCTCCGTGAGGCGGCGGGCGTCCTGCTGGACCCCCGTGACCTGGGCTCGCAGGCGCTCGGCCTCCGCTGCCGCCGCCTCGACCGCGCGGGTGCGCGCCTCCAGCTCCGCGGCCAGGCGGGCGATCTCGGTGGCCGTCGTCTCCGCCGCCTCCACCCGCTCGTCGAGCGCTGACTGCAACGCGCTGCGCTCGCGGGCGATCGCCTCGGCCGCCGACACCCGGTCGGCGAGCTGCGCCCGCAACCGCTCCGCCTCGGCGTAGGCAGCCTCGACGTCGCTGCCGCGCTCGCCGACCAGCGCCTGGAGCCGGGCGACCTCGGCCACGGCTCGCTCCGTCTCCCGCTCACCGGACTCGACCTGGATGCGCAGCTGGACCGTCTCGTTGGTGAGCGTGGCGAGCGCGGCCTGCACGCGCGCGGCCTCGGCGGCGGACTCGCGGGCCTCGGCGGTGCGGGCGTCGAGCTGGGTGCGCAGGCGAGCCAGCTCGTCCTGGCCGCCGGTGAGCTGCGCGTCGAGCTCCGCGCGCAGCCGCGACAGCTCGCCCGCGTTGCGCTCGGCCTCGGCGGCGCGGGCCTCCAGCTCGGCCTGCCGGCCGGCGGCGAGCTGCTCGCCCTCGTCCAGGCGGGCCTGAAGCTCGGCCTGGCGGCTGGCGGCGATCTGCTCGCTTTCCTGGAGGCGCGCCTGCAGCTCGGCCAGCTCCGCGGCGGCGATCTCCGCGGCGCGCTCGCGTTCGGCCAGTCGCGCCGTCAGCGTCTCGAGCTCGGCTTGCGCTGCGCTCGCGCCCGCGTCGCGCTCCTCGCGCACGCGGATGACCTCGGCGCGCGCGGCCTCCGCCTCGGCCTCGCGAGCGGTGAGGCGTCCGCGCAGCTCTTCCAGCTCGGCGGCGGCAGTGGTCGCGTCGGCCTCGCGGGCGGTGAGGCGCTCGCGCAGCTCTTCCAGTTCGGCGGCGGCAGTGGTCGCGTCGGCCTCGCGGGCGGTGAGGCGCTCGCGCAGCT
>CAXUES010000014.1:11450-18386 GCA_964250185.1 uncultured Solirubrobacteraceae bacterium
CTTCCAGTTCGGCGGCGGCGTCCGCGTCGCGGGCGGTGAGCTGCTCGCGTAGCTCGTCCAGTTCGGCGGCGGCGCCGGTTGCCTCGGTCTCGCGGGCGGCGAGCCGCTGGCGCAGCTCGTCGAGTTCCGCGGCGGCGCTGGTTGCCTCGGTCTCGCGGGCGGTGAGCTGGCCGCGCAGCTCGTCCAGTTCGGCGGCGGCGCTGGTCGCCTCGGCTTCGCGGGCGGTGAGCTGGCCGCGCAGCTCGTCCAGTTCGGCGGCGGCGCTGGTTGCCTCGGCTTCGCGGGCGGTGAGCTGGCCGCGCAGCTCGTCGAGTTCGGCGGTGGCGCCGGTTGCCTCGGCCTCGCGGGCGGTGAGCTGGCCGCGCAGCTCGTCCAGTTCGGCGGCGGCGCTGGTCGCCTCGGCTTCGCGGGCGGTGAGCTGGCCGCGCAGCTCGTCCAGTTCGGCGGCGGCGCTGGTTGCCTCGGCTTCGCGGGCGGTGAGCTGGCCGCGCAGCTCGTCGAGTTCGGCGGTGGCGCCGGTTGCCTCGGCCTCCCGGGCCGTGAGCTGCTGGCGCAGCTCGGCGAGCTCGGCGGCGGCGCTCGCCGCGTCCGCCTCGCGTGCGCGCACTTGCGCGGCGCGGGCGTCGAGTTGTTCGCGGAGGGCGGTGAGTTCGGCGCCGGCGGCGCCTGCGCCGGCGTCGAGGGCGTCGCGCAGGCGGGCGGCTTCGCTGCGGGCTTGGGCGGCGTCGGCTTCGACGGCGGCGAGCTGCTCGCGGAGGGTGTGGACGGTGGCGGCTTCGTCTTGGGCGTCGGCTTCGCGGTTGGCGAGGCGGTCGCGCAGGTCGACGACTTCGGCGCTTTCGGTTCTCTGGCGGGCGCGCAGCGCGTCGAGTTCGGCGGCGGCTTGTTCGCGTTCGGCGGCGCGCTCGCGCAGCGACACGATCTCCGCTGTGGCCGTGTCGAGCTCGCCTCGCAGCCGTGATTGCTCGGCCTGGACGGCGGCGATCTCGGCCGCGCGGGCCTGCGCTTCCGCGCGCGCGGTCTCGACGTCGCCTTCGCGCGAGGTCAGCTGCGCCCGCAGCGCCTCGAGCTCCGCGGCCGCCGCGCCCGCGCCGGCGTCCAGCTCCGCCCGGATGCGCTCCGCCTCGGCCTCACGGACGGTGAGGCGCTGCCCGAGCCGGGCCGCCTCGGCGTGCGCGGCGTTGGCCGCCGCCTCCTGGACCGCGATCTGCTCCCGCAACCGCGCCGCGGCCGCATCGCGCGCGGCGACCTCTTCGCGCAGCCGGGCCGCCTCCGTCGCCGCCTCGGCCGCGGCAGCATCGCGCGCCGCGACCTCCTCGCGTAGCCGCGCCGCGGCGGCGTCGCGTTCAGCGACGTCCTCGCGCAGCCGCGCCGCCTCCTCGGCGGCGGCGGCCTCGCGCGCTGCGACGTCTTCGCGCAGCCGCTCCGCTTCCGTCGCCGCCCGCGCCGCGGCGGCGGCGACCTCCTCGCGCAGCCGCTCCGCTTCCGTCGCCGCCTGGGCCGCGGCCGCGTCGAGCTCCTCGCGCAGGCGAGCTGCCTCCGCGGCCGCTTCCCCCGCGGCGGCGACATCCTCGCGCAGGCGAGCGACTTCGCCGGCCGCCTCGGCCGCGGCGGCCTCGCGGGCGGCGACAGCGTCGCGCAGGCGGGCCGCTTCGGCCGCCGCCTCGGTCGCGGCGGCGTCGCGGGCGGCGACGTCCTCGCGCAGGCGGGCCGCTTCGGCCGCTGCCTCGGCCGCGGCGGCGGCGACCTCCTCGCGCAGGCGCGCCACCTCCGTCGCCGCTTCGGCCGCAGCGGCGTCGCGCGCGGCGAACCGCTCCTGGAGCGAGCGCGTCTCGGCGGCGGCCGCCTCGACCTCCGCCGTCCGCGCGTCGAGTTGTTCGCGGAGGGCGGTGAGTTCGGCGCCGGCGGCGCCTGCGCCGGCGTCGAGGGCGTCGCGCAGGCGGGCGGCTTCGCTGCGGGCTTGGGCGGCGTCGGCTTCGACGGCGGCGAGCTGCTCGCGGAGGGTGTGGACGGTGGCGGCTTCGTCTTGGGCGTCGGCTTCGCGGTTGGCGAGGCGGTCGCGCAGGTCGACGACTTCGGCGCTTTCGGTTCTCTGGCGGGCGCGCAGCGCGTCGAGTTCGGCGGCGGCTTGTTCGCGTTCGGCGGCGCGCTCGCGCAGCGACACGATCTCCGCTGTGGCCGTGTCGAGCTCGCCTCGCAGCCGTGATTGCTCGGCCTGGACGGCGGCGATCTCGGCCGCGCGGGCCTGCGCTTCCGCGCGCGCGGTCTCGACGTCGCCTTCGCGCGAGGTCAGCTGCGCCCGCAGCGCCTCGAGCTCCGCGGCCGCCGCGCCCGCGCCGGCGTCCAGCTCCGCCCGGATGCGCTCCGCCTCGGCCTCACGGACGGTGAGGCGCTGCCCGAGCCGGGCCGCCTCGGCGTGCGCGGCGTTGGCCGCCGCCTCCTGGACCGCGATCTGCTCCCGCAACCGCGCCGCGGCCGCATCGCGCGCGGCGACCTCTTCGCGCAGCCGGGCCGCCTCCGTCGCCGCCTCGGCCGCGGCAGCGCCACGGACAGCGAGCTGCTCCTGGAGCAGCAGCGTCTCCGCGTTCGCGGTCTCGGCCTCCGCCTCGCGCACGGCGAGCTGCTCGCGGAGCGCGGCCGTCTCCGCGCTCGCCGCCGCGGCGGCCGTCTCGAGCTCCTCCTGCGCACTGGCCAGCTCTCCCTCGCGCGCGGCCACCTCGGCGCGCAGCGCCTCGACGTCGGCCTGCGCGGCCTCGGCGCGCGCGGCCGCGTCGGCCACCGCCGCCTCCGTCTGAGAGCGCAGCGCCGCCGCCGTGGCCTCCGCGTCCCGGGCCAGTTCGTCCCGCCTCGCCTCGGCCGCCCGGCGGGCCTCCTCGCGCGCCGCCGTCTCCGCTCGCGCCGCCTCCACGGCCGCCTGCAGGTCGGCCACCTCGCGCCAGGCCGCGGCGGTGTCCTCCTCGCGACCGGTCAGGTCTCGCTGGAGCTCGGTCAGCTCGTCGCGGGCCTCGGCGAGCGCCGCCTGACCGGCCTCGCGCTCGTCCTCGGCGACCTCGAGCAGGCCGCGCAGCGCGGCCGCCTCCTCGATCGCCGCCGCGCGCTCGGCCAGCTGCGCGCGAGCCTCGGTCAGCTGCGCCTCGATGCCCTCCAGCTCGCCGACCCGAGTCAGGGCGGTGCCCTCGCGGGCCAGCGCGGCGCGCAGCTCGTCGCGAGCCTGGGTCAGCTCGGACTGGGCGCCGCCGTAGCGGGCCTGCAGCTCCGTCGCCGCCGCGTCGCTGGCCTGGCGCAGGCGGACGAGCTCGGCGCGGTCGGCCTCCAGCTGGTCGACGCGGGCACGCAGCGACGCCGCCTCGCTCGCGTACCGGTCGACCTGCTCGCGCAGCGTGGCGGCCTCGCGACCCTGCCGGGCCAGCCACTCCATGTCGACCTCGCGCACGCCGCGCCCAGGCCGCGCCGGTGTCGACGGCCGCGTGATCGTGCCTCCGCTCACTCCCCGCCGCCGCGGCGGCGGGCGCAGGGCGGCGCGCTGGGGGGTGGGGAGGTCGATCACCGCGCCGTCGACCGACAGCGCGTAGGCGACCCGGCCGCGGCCGAGCGCCTCGGCGGGGACGGGGAAGGCGGCTCGCCAGACGGCGCCCGTCTCGGCCGGGCCGGGGAGCGGCGCGATGCGCGTGGCGTCCCGCCCGTCGTCGACGAGCAGCTCGACGGCTTCCGGCGGATCGCCGAAGCGCCCCGAAAGGCGCAGCAGAACGGTCCCTGCGGAGGCGTCCACGCGTTCAAAGCGCTCCACGGCGAACGCGACCGTCAGATGGCGGCCCTCCATAACCTGCCGGATCCTAGACCTGCCCCCGGATCCCTACCGTTTTTGGCCATGAAGCTCCTCGTCACCGGCGGTGCCGGCTACATCGGAAGCGTCGTCGCTTCCCGACTCGCCGAGGCCGGGAACGACATCACCGTCCTCGACAGCCTGGCCCGCGGCCACCGCGCCGCCGTGCCCGACGGGTGCGACCTCGTCGAGGCCGACCTGCTCGATCTCGACGCCACCACGGAGGCCCTCGGCGCCGGCTATGACGGCGTCCTGCACTTCGCGGCGCTCGCGCTCGTCGCGGAGTCCGTCGAGCACCCGGAGCGCTACCACCGCGGCAACTTCGTCAGCGCCCTCAACCTGCTCGACGCGATGCGCACGCACGACGTCAAGCGCCTGGTCTTCTCCTCCACCTGCGCGACCTACGGCGAGCCCGACGAGGTCCCCATCCACGAGGGCGTCCCCGCCGCGCCCGTCAACAGCTACGGCAACTCCAAGCTCGCCGTCGACCGCATGATCGCCGACGAGTGCCGCGCCCACGGGCTCGGCGCGATCTCGCTGCGCTACTTCAACGTGGCCGGCGCGTCCGGGCGCTACGGGGAGGACCACGACCCCGAGACGCACCTGATCCCGCTGATCCTGCGCGCCGCCGCCGGCAAGCGCGCGTCGGTCTCCATCTACGGGACGGACTACCCGACGCCGGACGGGACGGCGGTGCGCGACTACATCCACGTCGAGGATCTCTCCGACGCACACGCGCTCGCGCTCGAGCACGTCACCGGGGGGACGCACCAGATCCTCAACCTCGGCATCGGCAACGGCTTCTCCGTGCGAGAGGTGATCGCGGCGGCCAAGGCGGTCACCGGCGTCGACTTCGAGGTCGTCGAGGAGGCCCGCCGCCCCGGCGACCCGCCGCAGCTCGTGGCGGCGTCGGAGAAGGTGCGCCGCGTGCTCGGATGGGAGCCCAACAAGCCGGAGATCGAGACGATGATCGCCGACGCATGGGCCTGGCACCAGGCCAACCCGGACGGCTACGCGAGCGCGTCCGCCAGCAGCTGATCGGGCGGCCTGTTCGCGTCCAGCACCCGCCAGCGCGGCTCCGTCGCCAGCGCGTCGTAGGCGGCGGCGACCTTGGTCAGGAAGGCGAGGTCCTCGAAGCGGTCGGCCTCGCCGCGCCCACTGACCCGCGCCAGCGCCGTCGCCGGGTCGATGCGCAGCAGCAGCGTCCGGTCGGGGACGGGGGCGAACGCGTTCATGGCGCGGACGGCGTCCATCCCCAGCCCGCGCCCGGCGCCCTGGTAGGCGAGGGAGGAGTCGACGAAGCGATCGAGCACGATCGTCTCCCCGCGCGCGAGGCGCGGGCGCAGCTCGGTGGCGACGAGCTGGGCGCGGGCGGCGGCGAACAGCAGCGCCTCGGCGTGCGGGTCGAAGTCGCCGTCCTTGACGAGATCGCGGATGCGCTCGGCGAGCGGCTCACCGCCCGGCTCCCGCAGCGCGGTGGCCCCCAGACGTGCGGCCAAAGCCGTCGCGAGCGTCGTCTTCCCCGAGCCGTCGAGGCCCTCCACCGTGATCAGCATCCCCGCGTAGAGTGCCTGAGCGTGCGCCTCGACGCCCATCCGCACGCCGCCGCCGTCCTCGGATCGGCGCTCGGCGACGGTTCACTGAACCACGCGTACCTGTTCGCGGGGCCGGCCGGATCGGGCAAGCGCGCCGCCGCTCGCGACTTCGCCGCGGAGCTGCTCAGCGAGGGCTCGGCGGACCCGGACAGTGCCCGCGCGCGCGTGCGCACGGGCGCGCACGTGGACCTGACGTGGGTGGCCCCCAGCGGCGCCGCCGAGATGCTGCGCGCCGACGTCGACGAGGCCGTCGTCGGCGCCGCCACGCGCACGCCGTTCGAGTCCACCCGCCGGGTCTTCGTCCTCGAGCGCGTGGACACGATGAACGACTCGGCCGCCAACACGCTGCTCAAGACGCTCGAGGAGCCGCCGTCCTACGTCGTCCTGGTCCTGCTCACCGACCGTCCCGGCCAGGTCCTGGAGACGATCGCCTCGCGCTGCCAGGTCGTGCGCTTCGACGCGGCGCCGCCCGACGTCATCGCCGCCCGGCTGACGGGTGTCCCGGCACTGACGGCGCTGGCCTGCGCGCGGCTCGCGCTCGGGGACGCCGACCGCGCCGCGCTGCTGGCCTCCCCGGCCGGCGAGGCCCTGCGCGCGTCGGCCGAGGCGCTGGCGCGCACGGGGGAGTGGCGGCCGATCCTCGAGGCCGGCCTCGGCCGCGCTGCCGTCGCCCGCGACGCGCTCGAGATGGCCCGCGACGCCGAGCTCGAGTTCGTGCCCAAGAAGGAGCAGCGGCGCACGATCTCCGACTACGAGGATCGCATCAAGCGCGGCGAGCGCCGGGCGCGGACCGCCGCCGTCGACCTCGCCCTCCAGCTTGCCGGGCTGTGGCTGCGCGACGTCTCCTGCGTCGTGGCCGGCGCGCCCGACCTCGCCCACAACGCCGACCGCGCCGCCGAGCTGGCCCGCGACGCCGCCGGCCGCTCGCCGGCGCCCTTGCGGGAGGCGATGGCGCTGATCGAGGACACCCGCGCGCGCTTTGCCCTCAACGTCTCCGAGGACCTCGCGCTGGAGGCGCTGTCGTTCCGGTTGCGGCGGACGCTCGCATGACGGTCGGCATCGCCTCCGTCACCCACGACGGGGTGCGCGACGAGATCGCGGTCGAGGAGCCGCTTGAGATCCGGGTCGACGATCGCGCCCTGGCCGTCACCATGCGCACCCCGGGTCACGACTTCGAGCTCGCGCTCGGCTTCCTCTACGGGGAGGGGCTGATCGACGCCGCGCGCCCGGTCGACGTCCCCGACCTGGCCGCCAACACCGTCGCCGTCGCCGGCCCGCTGCTGCGCGAGCCGAGCGCGCGGTCCTTCTACACGACGTCTTCCTGCGGGGTGTGCGGGAAGGGCGCGCTGGAGGAGGTCGCCGTGCACGCGGCGCCGCTGCCCGGCGGCCCGGTCGTGGATCGCGCACTGCTGTCCGTGCTGCCCGACCGCCTGCGCCAACCGGGGTTCGCGCGCACGGGCGGCCTGCACGCCACGGGTCTCTTCGACGCCGCGGGCGAGCTGCTGATCGTGCGCGAGG
>CAXUES010000015.1:0-9179 GCA_964250185.1 uncultured Solirubrobacteraceae bacterium
CACCGGCACGATCACCCGGTCGGCCGCCACCAGGGCGTTGACCGTCAGCGGCCCGAGCGAGGGCGGGCAGTCCAGCAGGATGAACGCGAAGGAGCCACGGACGACGTCGAGCGCGTCCTTGAGGCGCTGCTCGGAGCCGGGCTGGCGGGGGAGCTCCATGTTGGCGCCGGCGAGGTCCGGCGAGGAGGGGCGGCCCTTCAGCCGCGGGATGGCCGTGGCGCGCAGCGCCTCCTCCACGCCCGCCTCGCCCAGCAGCACGTCGTAGACGTTGGGCTGCAGGTCCTTGGCGAGGCCGAGCCCGACGGTCGCGTTGGCCTGCGGGTCGATGTCGACCAGGAGCGTCTCGTAGCCGGCCTCGGCGATGCAGGCGGCGACGTTGACCGCCGTCGTCGTCTTGCCGACGCCGCCCTTCTGGTTCGCGATCGCGTAGACGGTTCCCACTGCGCCAAGCGTACGCGCGCGTCCGGCGGCGCGACGCGCGCTCGGGGCTCGACCTCCCTCGCCTCAGGCTCCGCCCGACGCCCGCAGTGGCCGTTTGCGGGCAACTCCCTCCCGGCGGGGGTAGCGATCGGGCGTCGCGCTGACCTTCGACCAGAGGTGCAGGTGGTGGTCCGCGGCCCCGCGGCGCGGCGGCACGGCGACCACCTCGTCCCGCACCATGCCGAGCTGCTCGCCGGCGAAGGCGGCGTCCGCCTCCTCGCCCTCGTCGCGGTGGCCCTTGTAGGCCAGGGGCAAGCCGGACCTCACCGCACTTGCCTACCAGGCCTATCGGGACAGTGGCGCCGAGGCGGTCATCTGCATCTCCAACAAGGACGCCACCACGAAACTGGTCGCCGAGCTCCAGCAGCGGGGCGGCGTACTCCAGGAGGATCCCCAGCGGAGCGACGGCGCGCGCGCAGACGAGGTCGTGGGCGCCGATGCCGGCCGGCCACGCCTCGGCCCGGGCCGTCACCGCCTCGACGTTGTGGAGGCTCGCGTCCTCGACCGCCCGGCGCTGGAACGCGCTCTTGCGCCCGACGCTGTCCACGAGCGCGACCTCGGCGTGGGGGAGGGCGATGGCCAGCACGAGCCCCGGGAAGCCCGCACCCGAGCCGAGGTCGGCGATCCGCCGGGCGGTTCGTACCGGCTCGAGGTCCACGGCATCGAGCGCGCCCACCACATGCGAGCTGACGACCTCGTCGGGCTCGACGACGGTCGTCGGCGCATCTCGGTCCCCGGCGACGCGGGCGACGACGGCGACGAGCTGCGCGACGGCGGGGTCGGGCAGCCCGCGCTCGCGGACGATCGCCTCGATGCGCCGCACGACCTGCGGGGGGAGGGCCATGGTCGCCAGGCTACGTCCCGCGAGCGTTCCACGTGAACGCTCGGCCGACACCGAGCTCAGCTCCATCCCGGGCCGAGCATCGTCAGGGCAGGCTCGTGCTCCTCGTTGTCCGCGCCGTCGGACTCCGCCTCGACGACGAAGCCCTGGCCCGCGAAGAACGCCCGTGCGTGCTCGTTCCGGGTGAAGGTGCGCAGCAGCAGCCCCGGGCCGCCACGCTCGACGAGCCGACCCAGCAGCGCACGTCCGACCCCGGTGCCCTGCGCCTCAGGTGCGACGTGCAGGTGCTCGATCCAGCCGTCGTGCAGCGCGCCGAAGCCGACGACGACGCCCTCGCGCTCGGCCACCCAGACCTCCTGCTCGACCAGGACCACCCGGTCGAACACCCACCGCGTCGAGCGGTCGGAGCGCACGCGGCGCAGCCACGGCATCGCGGCGGCTCGCGCCTGCAGGAAGAGCTCGGTGACGACCGCCGCGTCCTCGGGCCGGCCGCGGCGGAGCGTAGGAGGGCGTTCCACGTGGAACGCTCCGCGACGTCAGGCGTCGGCGGGCGCGCCCGGGGACACCACGAGGTGCCGCGCGGGCTCGTCGCCCTCCGAGTGGGTGTCCACGTCGCCGCGGTCGCGCAGGTGCTCGTGGACCAGGCGCCGCTCCGACGCGGTCATGGCGTCCAGCGGCACCGGCGCCCCGGTGCTCACCGCCCTGTCGGCGGCCTCGTCGGCCTGCGCCTCGAGCGCCTCACGGCGGCGCTCGCGGTACCCCGAGGCGTCCACGGTGACCCGGCGCTGATCGCCGACCACCGTGGCGACGGTCCGCTGGGCCAGGTGCTGAACCGCGTCGATCGTCTGGCCGTGGCGGCCGATGAACAACCCGAGGTCCTCGCCGTGCAGCGTGCCGACCAGCGCGCCATCCTCGTCCTGGACCACCTCGACGGTCGCCTCGAGGCCCAGGCCGTCGGCCACGCGCTCGAGCATGGTGCGCAGGGCTTCGCCCTCGGGGCTCTCCCCGGCCTCGGCCATCGTCAGCGCCGCCGTCCCGAGCGCTTCTTCTTCTTGCGCGGCGGGGGCGGGGGGGCCACCGCCCGGCGCTCGGCCGTGGCGGTCCCACCACCCGCACCACCCGACGCGGCGGCGGCACGGGCCTTCGCGCCGCCGCGCACGGGGACCGGCTCGTCGTCGTCCTTGTTGCCCTTGAAGAGGTCGGCCAGCGCGCCGAAGCCCTGCTGCTGGGACGGATCGAGCTTCACGGGCGGCGCGACCGTCTTGCGGATGATGATCTGCTGGGCCATCGTCCAGAAGTTGGTGGTGATCCAGTAGAGGATCAGGCCCGCGGGGAAGTTGATGATGAACGGGACGAAGATGACCGGCAGCACCAGGAAGAGCGTGCGCTGGGTCTTGTCGGCCGTGCCCATGGCGTTCATCGACAGGATCGACGAGGTCAGCTGCGTGCCGACGTAGAGCACGAGCAGCAGGACGAGGATGCCGCCGTGCGCGGCGTCGGTGATGTCCTTGATGAACAGGAACGCGCCCGAGCCCGGGTCGTAGCGCTCGCACACGACCTTGGTCAGGTCGATGCCGGCGTTGAACGGCCCGCAGATGTCGGTCTTCAGGTCCTTGCGGAGCATGTAGAAGAGCGAGATGAAGACCGGGAGCTGCGCGACGAGGGGCAGGCAGGAGGCCAGGGGGTTGACCTTGTTCTCCCGGTAGAACTTCATCGTCTCCTCCTGGAGACGGGCCTTGTCGTCCTTGTGGCGCTTCTGCAGCTCGCGCAGCTCGGGCATGTGCAGCTGCATCTGGCGGGCCGACTTGGCCTGCTTGACGGCGAGCGGGACGAGCAGCGCGCGGACCGTGATGGTCAGGGCGATGATCGAGAAGCCCCAGCCGATCCCGACGGTGTCGTGGAAGAACAGCAGGACCTGCTCGAACACGTCGATCAGGGGCTGCAGGACGTTGGCGAGAACGAGCATCTATGCCTCGTGGACGGGGGAGGGGCCGGCCGAGCGGCGCCGGGGCGGGAAGAGCGTCTGGTCGTGGACGTGGTCGACGCCCCCGAGGCTCCACGGGTTGCAGCGCAGCACGCGCCAGCCCGCGAGGACCGCCCCCTGGAGGATGCCACGCTGCGCGATCGCCTGCACCGCGTACTCCGAGCAGCTCGGGTAGTAGCGACAGCGCGGCGGCAGGGCGCGCGACAACGTGCGCTGGTAGAGCAGGATCGGGGCGACCGCGAGCCGGCGCAGCGCGCTCACGACGTGGGCGCGGGGTCGGTGGCCGGCGCAGCGCCGGACAGCTTGTCCACG
The DNA here is from genome assembly GCA_964250185.1 of uncultured Solirubrobacteraceae bacterium. GTDB lineage: Bacteria > Actinomycetota > Thermoleophilia > Solirubrobacterales > Solirubrobacteraceae > Paraconexibacter. Next base: position 3,618 of record CAXUES010000015.1, read on the forward strand.
AGCTCCCGGACGGCCGCGAGCACGCCCGCGAGGCCGTCGCGCTCGGCGACCTCGAGCACGGCCGGGCGGGCGACCACGACGACGTCGAGGTCGGCGGGCACGCGGGGGCCCTGCTGGGTCCAGGCCTCGCGCAGCAACCGCTTGACGAGGTTGCGCTCCACCGAGCCGCCGACCTTGCGCGACACGCTCAGGCCGAGGCGGGCGCCGGCCGGGTCATCACCCGCGGATGCGCCCTCGACGGCGCCGTCGTGCGGACGCGGGAACGCGTGCAGCACGAGCTGCCGGTTGCTCCAGGCGCGGCCGCGGCGGTAGACCCGCTCGAACTCGGCCGCGCGGGAGAGCCGTCCGCGCTTCGCCGGCGACCGGGACCCGGTCCTCCGCGGCGGGACGGCGGCCATGGGGCTAGCCGTCCGAGACGCTGAGCCGCTTGCGGCCCTTGTCCCGGCGCCGCTTGAGCACGGCGCGACCGGCGCGCGTCTGCATGCGCTCGCGGAAGCCGTGGGTGCGGGCGCGCTTGCGCTTCTTGGGCTGGTAGGTGCGCTTCATGAGGAGAAGGAGGTGCTCGTCGGTCGGGAGGCTGCGCTCGAGCGCGCACCTCGGGCAGGCGATGGTACCGCCACGGACGACCGCCGTGCCGCCGAGTCCTCTGGTACGCCGGGACCGACAGGGGTGCGCGCAGCTGCCGACAGGCCTGTCGGGACACCCTGTCCGGACGCCCGCCCGCTCCTTGCGGGGTCTTGTCCGGAGCGGGCCGCGGAGGGGTCCCGAGGGACCGGACGGATGCTAGTCTCGCCGCCGCTGCGCCGTGGATGTCGCCCCGATGGGCGTCGGTCCCGCGAGCCTCCTCGCCCCATCCTCCGCTCCACCGCTCCGACCGGGAGCCGCTGTTCCCTGCCGTGCACGCCGACCCCTCCGACACCTGGCAGGATGTGGATGCGCTCCTGCGCCGGCGGGTCCCCGAGGGCACCTACGAGATGTGGCTCGCGCCGCTGCGCTGCGTCGGCCTGGACGGCGACCACCTGCAGCTGAGCGCCCCGGCCCACCTGCTCGGCTGGGTCGAGGGCCGCTTCGCCCGCCTGCTCGACGGCGTGGTCCGCGAGGTGCTCGGGCCGACGGCGCGGACCACGGTCGTCGCCGCGACCCCGGGCGACGCGCGGGGCAGCGCGGCCCCGTCGACCGGGCGCCCGGCGGCGCCCACGCGCTCCTCCCCGGAGCCCGGCGGCCCGGCGGCCGCCACGGCTGACCCCGAACTCGACCCGTCGGCGACCTTCGACTCCTTCGTGATCGGCGCGACCAACCGCTTCGCCCACGCCGCCGCCCTCGCCGTGGCCGAGCTGCCCGGCCAGGCCTACAACCCGCTCTTCCTGCACGGCCCGCCTGGCACCGGCAAGAGCCACCTCCTGCACGCCATCGGCCACTACGTGCAGCGCTACGGCGGCGGGCTGACCGTCCGCGTCACCACCGCCGAGGCGTTCACCAACGAGTTCCTCGACGCCCTGCGCGCGAAGGACATGGCCCGCTTCAAGGGCCACTACCGCCTGGCCGACGTGGTGCTGGTCGACGACGTGCAGTTCCTGGAGGACAAGGCGCGCACCGAGGACGAGTTCTTCCACATGTTCAACGCGCTGCAGGGGACGGGCGCCCAGCTCGTCCTGACCAGCGACCGCACCCCGTCCGACCTCGACGCGCTCAACGAGCGCCTGCGCGAGCGCTTCGCCGCCGGCCTGGTCGTCGACCTGGGCGCCCCCGACCTGCCCACCCGCCTCGCCGTGCTGCGCAAGCGCGTCCTGCAGGGCGACCTCGACCCGGTCGGCGACGAGGTCCTGGAGCGCATCGCCGCCCGGATCCCGAGCAACGTGCGCGCGCTGCACGGCGCGCTCATCCGCGTCGTGGCCTTCGGCTCGCTGACGGGCCGGACCATCACCCCGGCCCTGGCCGACGAGGTCCTCGACGGCCTCTACGGCACCGCGCGCCGGCCGCAGGCCCGCCCCCGGCTCGACGTCGCCGCCGTGCAGGACGTCGTCTGCGCCTCCTTCTCCCTCACGCGCGAGCAGCTCACCGCGCCCTCGCGCGACCCGCGCCTGAGCTGGGCGCGCCAGCTCGCGATGTACCTCGCGCGCCAGCACACCGGCGCCTCCCTGCCCGTCATCGGCCGCGCCTTCGACCGCCGGCACTCCACCGTGCTCAACGCGGTGCGCTCGGCCACCACGCGCCTGGAGGCCGACGCCGAGGCCCGTGCGCTGGCCGCCGAGCTCAGCCGCAGGCTGCTCACGGGCGGCCGGCCGGCGTCCGGCGACGACTGACCCGACGCGCCGCCTCGCGCCGTTCCGCCGGTCCTGACAGCATCATGCACAGGTCCGCGCACAGGCAGCGCACACCGAGGAGCCCCTCGCCACCGGCCCGGAGCCCCTCTGCGTGAACAGCCCGACAGCCCCTATTACGACAACCACCTCAAGCATCCAGGAAGGCCAGCCATCGTGAAGGTCTCGACCACGAGCCAGGAGCTGCTCAGCCAGCTGCAGACCGCCTCGCGGGTCGCGTCCACGCGTTCCGCCGTCCAGGCCCTCTCCGGGGTCCAGGTGGAGGCGTCGGCCGCGGGCGTGGAGCTGCGCGCCACCGACATGGAGGTCGGCCTCCGCGTGCCCCTCCGGGCGGATGTGGAGCGCGAGGGCTCCGTCGTGCTCCCCGCGCGCCTCATGCTCGACGTCGCCCGCCAGCTGCCCTCGGGCCCCGTGTCCCTCGAGCTGCGCCCGTCCGAGCAGGACGTGGAGGTCGTCGGCGGCTCCGCCCGCTTCCACATCCGCACGCTGCGCTCGGAGGACTTCCCGCCGCTGCCCGAGGTGGACGCGGAGGGCTCGGAGGTCGTCACGATCCCGGCGGCGGCCTTCGTGGCCACCGTCGGCAAGGTCGCCCGCTCCGCCTCGCGCGACGAGACGCGCCCGATCCTCACGGGCATCCTCGTCTCCGCCCAGGGCACCGAGCTGCGGATGGTGGCCACCGACTCCTACCGCCTGTCGGTCAAGGAGACGACGCTGGACCAGCCCCTGGACGGCGGCTTCGAGGCCAACGTGCCGGCCCGCGCGCTGCAGGAGCTCGAGCGCGTCGCCGACGTGTCGGAGGGCGCGGAGCTGCGCATCGGCGTGCGCGCCAACCAGGTCGTCTTCCAGGCCGGCCGCGTCGTGCTGAGCTCGCGCCTCATCGACGGCCAGTTCCCGAACTACCGCGGCCTGCTGCCCGACTCCTACGAGCACGAGCTGCACGTCCCGGGCGAGGAGCTCACCGGCGTGGTGCGGCGCATCTCGCTCATGGCCCAGAAGAACGCGCCGCTGCGCCTGGCCTTCTCGGAGGGCGAGCTCACCGTGAGCGCGCAGACGCCGGACGTGGGGGAGGCCTCCGAGCCGCTGCCCGTGCCGTTCTCCGGCGAGGCCTTCGAGATCGGCTTCAACCCCGACTTCCTCAAGGACGGCCTGGAGTCCGTGGACTCCGGCGACGTCGTCCTCAAGCTCATCTCGCCGCTGCGGCCGGGGCTCATCGAGGCGGCGGACGGCTCCGGGTTCCTCTACCTCATCATGCCCATCCGCCTGAACGTCTGAGGACGGGCGCACCGCCCGTCCGCCCGCGATGCTCGTCGAGTCGCTCGCCCTGCGGTCCTTCCGCACCTACGACCGCGTCGACGTGCGGCTCGCGCCGGGCCTGACGGTCGTCGTCGGGCGCAACGGCGCGGGCAAGACGAACCTCCTGGAGGGCCTCTACTTCGGGTGCACGGCCGTCTCCTGCCGGACGGGCAACGAGCGCGAGGTCGTCGCCTTCGGGGCCGAGGCGGCCCGCGTGGAGCTCATCACCCGCGACGGCTCGGGGGATCGCCACGAGCTGTCGGTGGGCTTCCAGCCCGGGGAGCCCAAGCGCATCAAGGTCGACGACGCCCCCGTCGACAGGCTCGTCGACAGCCCGCACAGGCCGCTGGTGTCGGTGTTCCTGCCCGACCGGCTGGAGCTCGTCAAGGGCCCGCCGGCGCTGCGTCGCTCGCACCTCGACGCGTTCGTGGCCGGGATGTGGCCGGCCCGCCGCGCCACGCGCCGGGCGTACTCCCAGGCGCTCGCCCAGCGCAACGCCCTGCTGGGCCGCCTCCGCCACGGCGGGTCGCGCAGCGCCCTGGCGGCGTGGGACCTCGAGCTCGCCCGGCACGGGATCGCGCTGCGCGACGACCGCGCCATGGCCATCGACCGCATCCAGCCGCGCTTCGCCGAGCTCGCCGGGGCGCTCGGCCTGGCCGGGCTGCCGGAGCTGCGCTACCGGCCGCGGACGAAGGCCGACACGCCCGAGGGCCTCGCAGCGGAGCTCGCGGAGCGCATCGACGCCGACGTGGAGCGGGGCTTCACCCAGCACGGGCCCCACCGTGACGACCTGGGCCTGCTGCGCGACGGGCGCGAGCTGAAGGCCTACGGCTCGCAGGGGGAGCAGCGCCTCGGCCTGCTCGCGCTCCTCATCGCGGAGCGCGAGGAGCTGGCCGAGGAGCGCGGGACGCCGCCGCTCCTGCTCCTCGACGACGTGATGAGCGAGCTGGACGCCGACCGCCGCGCGCTGCTGGTGGAGCGGGTCCGGGCGACGGGCCAGTGCCTCATCACCGCGACCGAGCTCGAGCACGTCCCCACGTCCGACGACTCCGACGTGGCCCGGCTCACCGTGGCCGACGGTGCCGTCAGCGACGTCGTGCGGGCGGCGTGAGGCGACGCAGCGCCCCCGCCCGTGCGGCGGGTGCGGTGCAGGCCCTGACCGACCGCCTGGAGCCGCTGACGCCGCTCGCCCGGGTGCAGCGCGCGTGGCCCACGGCGGTCGGCGCCGCCCTCGCGCCGCACGCGACGCCGGCCGCCGTGCGCGACGGGGTCCTCACCGTGGACTGCTCCGCGGGGGTGTGGGCCCAGGAGCTCGCGCTCCTGGAGGGCCCCGTCGTGGCCGCGCTGGACGCCGCCCTGGGTGAGGGCGTGGTCACGGGCCTGCGGCCCCGGGTGCAGGGGCGCAGCGGGCGCGGGAGGCGCCGGTGACCGCCACACGCGCCCAGTCGTGGGCCTCCCGCCTCACGCGCGTGCGCCGCGCGTGCGCTCGCGCGCGCCTGATGTAACTGCCTACATCACTACAATGCAGGGAGATCAACGGGACGCCTGGGACCCCACGGCGCCCTTCCCTCGCGTCCCACGGAGGACCATGTCGCAGGAAGACCCCACCCCGCCGGAGACGGCCCCGGGCTACGACGCGCAGGACATCACGGTCCTGGAGGGCCTCGAGGCCGTCCGCAAGCGCCCCGGCATGTACATCGGCTCCACGGGCGTGCGCGGCCTGCACCACCTCGTCTACGAGGTCGTGGACAACTGCGTGGACGAGGCCCTCGCCGGCCACGCCACCCACGTCGAGGTCACCGTGCACCCCGACGACTCCGTGACGGTGGTGGACAACGGGCGCGGCATCCCGGTCTCCACGATGGAGAAGGAGGGGCGCTCCGCCCTGGAGGTCGTCCTCACCGTCCTGCACGCGGGCGGCAAGTTCGGCGACGGCGGCGGCTACAAG
>CAXUES010000015.1:9189-17700 GCA_964250185.1 uncultured Solirubrobacteraceae bacterium
GGCGGCCTGCACGGCGTCGGCGTCTCCGTGGTCAACGCGCTCTCGGAGGACCTCCACGTCGAGATCCGCCGCGACGGCTACCGCTGGACGCAGGACTACAAGCGCGGCGCGCCCCAGGCGCCCATCCAGCAGGGCGAGGCGACCGACGAGACCGGCACGTCGATCACCTTCAAGCCCGACGCGGAGATCTTCGAGCTCACCGAGTACGACTACGCGACGCTCCAGCAGCGCCTGCAGGAGACGTCCTTCCTGACCAAGGGCCTGCGCATCCTCTTCACCGACGAGCGCGGAGAGGGCAAGACGGAGGAGTTCCACGCCGAGGGCGGCATCCGCGACTTCGTCTCCCACCTCAACCAGGGCAAGGAGGCGATCGGCAAGAAGATCGTCTACCTCGAGGCCGAGGGCGACCAGGGCGCCGTCGAGGTCGCCATGCAGTGGAACACGACCTACCAGGAGTCGTGCTTCTCCTTCGCCAACAACATCAACACGCACGAGGGCGGCACGCACATGTCGGGCTTCCGCTCCGCGCTGACCGGCGTGGTCAACCGCTGGGCCCGTGAGAAGGGCGAGCTGCGCGAGAAGGACCCGGCGCTGTCGGGCGAGGACATCCGCGAGGGCCTCACCGCCGTGCTGTCGGTCAAGCTCGAGGAGCCCCAGTTCGAGGGGCAGACCAAGACGAAGCTCGGCAACCCCGGGATGCAGCCCTTCGTCCAGCGCATCGTCAACGAGAAGCTCGCCGAGTTCCTCGAGGAGAACCCCGCCGACGCCCGCGCCGTCGTGCGCAAGGCCGTCCAGGCCGCCCAGGCGCGCTCCGCCGCGCGCAAGGCCCGCGACCTCACCCGCCGCAAGAGCGCCCTGGAGAACTCCCGCCTGCCGGGCAAGCTCGCCGACTGCTCGATCAAGGACCCGTCCCTGGCCGAGGTCTTCGTGGTGGAGGGCGACTCCGCTGGCGGCTCGGCCAAGCAGGGCCGCGACCGCTCGACCCAGGCGATCCTGCCCCTGCGCGGCAAGATCCTCAACGTCGAGAAGGCGCGCATCGACAAGGTGCTGCAGAACGCGGAGATCCAGGCGCTCATCACCTGCATCGGCACGGGGGTGCGCGACGAGTTCGACATCGCCAACGCCCGCTACCACAAGGTGATCCTCATGACGGACGCCGACGTGGACGGCGCCCACATCCGCACGCTCATCCTCACGCTGCTCTTCCGCGAGATGCCCGAGCTCTTCGAGGCCGGCTTCGTCTACATCGCCAAGCCGCCGCTCTACAAGATCAAGCAGGGCCGCAACGAGCGCTACATCGAGAAGGAGACCGAGCTCGAGGAGGTCCTGCTGTACGACAAGTTCGACCGCTTCACCGTGCTCTCCAGCGACGGCAGCGAGTTCAAGCTGACCGAGACGCGCTGGCAGCGCTTCGCCCGCCTGCTGAAGAGCTACGAGGGCTGGTCGTCGACGCTGCGCGCGACGTACGGCCACGAGGTCATCCGCTTCCTGGCGGAGTCGGGCCTCCTGCGCGAGCGGGTCATGGACTCCACGGGGGCCATCGCGCTCTTCGCCCGCGAGCAGGACGGCGCGGCGACCCTGCGCACCGAGCTCGTCTCCGAGGCCGACGGCGGCCTGGTGGTCAAGGGCATCGAGAACAAGACGGGGCTGGCCCAGACCCACCGCCTGCCGCGCGCGCTCTTCGACTCCCGCGAGTACAAGCAGTTCGTCAAGGTCGCCGGGGAGCTCGTCGACCTGGCCGGCCGTCCGCCGTTCAACGTGCGGATGGGCGACGACAGCAAGGACGCCCCGACGTTCGACGACCTGCGTCGCGAGGTGCTCGGCCTGGCCCAGCGCCGCGTGCAGCTCTCGCGCTTCAAGGGCCTGGGCGAGATGAACGCCGAGCAGCTGCGCGAGACGACGATGGACCCGACCACGCGCACGTTGCAGCAGGTCTCGGTGGACGACGCGGCCAGCGCCGACCGCCTCTTCTCGATGCTGATGGGGGACGTCGTGCAATATCGCCGTGAGTTCATCGAGGACAACGCCCTCGCGGCCACGGTGGACGTCTGATGGCCATCGACGTCATCGGCGGCGGCAACGTCGAGCCGCGCGCCCTCGAGGAGGAGATGCGCACGGCGTACCTGGACTACGCCATGTCGGTCATCGTCGGGCGGGCGCTGCCCGACGTCCGCGACGGCCTCAAGCCCGTCCAGCGCCGCGTCCTGTACGGGATGAACGACCTGGGCCTGCAGCCCAACCGCGCCTACTCCAAGTGCGCGAAGATCGTGGGGGAGGTCATGGGGAACTACCACCCCCACGGCGACTCCTCGATCTACGACACGCTCGTCCGCATGGCGCAGGACTTCTCCATGCGATACCAGCTCGTCGACGGCCAGGGGAACTTCGGCTCCGTCGACGACGACCCGGCCGCGGCCATGCGCTACACCGAGGCGCGCCTGACCCGGATCGCCCAGCAGATGCTGGCCGACCTGGACATGGACACGGTCGACTTCCAGCCCAACTACGACGGCTCCCGGCGCGAGCCGGTCGTCCTGCCGGCGCGCTTCCCGAACCTCCTGGTCAACGGGACCACCGGCATCGCCGTGGGCATGGCCACGAACATCCCGCCGCACAACCTGCGCGAGACGATCGACGCGACCACCGCGTTCATCGACGACCCGGAGATCACGACGGAGGCCCTCATTCAGCACATGAAGGGCCCCGACTTCCCGACGGGCGGGGTCATCCTCGGCCGCCAGGGGATCGTGGACGCCTACGAGACCGGTCGCGGCCGCATCCGCGTGCGGGCGAAGGTCGGCGTGGAGGACATCGGGCGCGGCAAGGAGGCGCTCATCGTCAAGGAGCTGCCCTACGCGGTGAAGAAGGGCGGCGAGAACGGCCTCATCGTCAAGATCGCCGAGCTCGTCAACGACAAGAAGATCTCCGAGATCTCCGACATCCGCGACGAGACCGACCGCCACGGCATGCGCCTGGTCATCGAGCTCAAGCGCGACGTCATCCCGAAGGTCGCGCTCAACAAGCTCTACAAGCACACGACCATGCAGTCGACGTTCGGCGTGAACATGGTCGCGTTGGTCGACGGCGTGCCGCGGACGCTCTCGCTGCGCGAGGTCCTCAAGGCCTACGTCGACCACCAGCGCGAGGTCGTCGTGCGCCGCGCGAAGTACGAGCTGGCCCAGCTCGAGGCGCGCGTGCACGTCCTCGAGGGCCTGCTCATCGCGCTGGACAACCTCGACGCGGTCATCGAGCTCATCCGCTCCAGCGCCAACCGCGAGGCGGCGCGCACCGGGCTGATGGAGTCCTTCGCGCTCACGCAGATCCAGGCCGAGGCCATCCTGCAGCTGCGCCTCTCGCAGCTCACCGCGCTGGAGAGCGACGAGATCAAGCAGGAGCACGCCGACAAGATGGAGCGCATCTCCGAGCTGCGCACGCTGCTCGGCGACGAGGGCGCCGTCCTGCGGCTCATCAAGGAGGAGCTCGGCGAGATCCGCGAGGCCTTCGGCGACGACCGCCGCACGGAGATCACCGCCTCCGAGGACGAGCTGGACATCGAGGACCTGATCGCCGACCAGCAGATGGTCATCACGATCACCAAGACCGGCTACATCAAGTCGCTGCCGCTGGCCACCTACCGCCAGCAGGCCCGCGGCGGCCGCGGCGTGACCGGCATGGACATGAAGGACGGCGACTACATCGAGCACCTCTTCGTGTGCTCGTCGCACGACTACCTGCTGTTCTTCTCCAACCGCGGCAAGGTCTACCGGTCGAAGGTCTACGAGCTGCCGGAGGCGTCGCGCACGGCCAAGGGCCGCTACCTCGGCAACGTCCTGCCGCTGCGCGAGGGGGAGCGCATCCAGTCCGTGCTCTCCACCCGCGACTTCACCGAGGCGCAGTTCCTCGTGTTCGCCACGCGGCGCGGCACGGTGAAGAAGACGGAGTTCCTGGCCTACAACACGCCGATCAAGGCCGACGGCATCATCGCCATCAACATCCGCGACGACGACGAGCTCGTCGCCGTGCGCCGGGTGGACGAGGGCGACGAGGTCATCATGATCTCCAAGGCCGGCCTGGCCGTGCGCTTCGCGGAGTCCGACGCGCGCTCGATGGGCCGCGACACCTCCGGCGTGCGCGGCATGGACGTCGGCCCGGAGGGCGAGGTCATCGCCATGGACGTCGCCCGCGACGAGATGGAGCTGCTCGCCGTGACCGAGAACGGCTACGGCAAGCGCTCCAAGGTCGAGCAGTACCGCAAGACCTCGCGCGGGGCCAAGGGCGTGAAGGCCATGGGCCTGACCGACGCCAAGGGCGGCCTGGCCGGCGCCCTGGTGGTCCGCCCGCACCAGGAGCTCGTCTTCATCTCGGTCAACGGGCTCGTGCAGCGCACGGCCGCCCGCGGCATCTCGCTGCAGGGCCGCTCGGCGACCGGGGTGCGCGTGATGAACATGAAGGACGACGACCGCGTCTCGGCCGTCGCGCTCGTGGTCGAGTCCGACGCCGCCACCGAGGAGGCCGCAGCGCAGCTCGAGCTCACGGGCGACCCCGCCGAGGCCTCGGCCGACGGCGGAGGCGCGGAGGCGGCGACCATCGACCTGGAGGCCGCGCCCGCCGACCCGGCCGAGCCCGTCGAGCCGCTGACCGACGAGCCGGCGACCGACGACGCCGACACGCCGGAGGCGTAGGCACCTCCATGCCGCGTGGTGCCGCGCCGGGCTACGACCCCCCGGCGCGGCGCGCGGACGCCGCGATCGTCGCCTGCTGGCTGGCGATCGGCGGCGCGGTGCTCGGGATCGGCACCGACGTGCGCCGGATCGTGCTGATCGGGCAGTACCTGCGCGACCCGACGCTGCTCGGCACGGCCTCCGACGCAGACGGGCCCGTGGCCATCGCGACGGTCCTCGGGCTGCTGACGATGGTCGGGGCGCTCGTGCTGGTGGCCCGCTGGGCGCTGCTCGTGCGCCGCAACGCCGCGGCGGTGGGTGGGCGGGGAACGACCGCCGGACCGCGACGCGCGGCCCTCGCCGCTGTCGTGCTCGTCGTGCTCGCGGTCCTGTGGACGCGCTTCGGGGTGCAGGCCGACACGCCGCGGGCGGTGCGCTCCGCCGACTGGCTCGACGTCCTCGTCCAGGCCCTCCTCGCGCTCGTGGCGCTCGCCGGGCTGGTGGCGATCCCGCGCGTCAGCGCCCGTCAGCGGCAGGCCGCCGCGGACGCCGGCGTCCGCCCGGCACCACGCGAGCCCGCGCCGGAGGAAGCCGGCGGGCTGCGGGTCCGGACCGTCGAGGAGGTGCGACGTTCGCGCGAGAACCGCGAGGCGCCCTAGCGGGCGCGCACGCGTTGGCGTTCCGCCTGGACCCTTGGTACTTTCCGTGGACCAGAGAAAGGAGGTGGTCCGTATAATCAGTGACAGTTCTTGCGGGACCCTGGAGGTGGCCGGCCACTAGGTCGGAGCGGCTGGACTCCCTAGTGGAATCCAACCCGGGCACCCGTCTTCGCCTGCCGGACATGGTCCCACCGGCGCAGCACTTGGCGAAGTCGCCTTCCAGCTGATGTTCAAGAGAGGCCCCAGGTGTCCGATCGCCTGGGGCCTCTCCTACGTCCGGGGAGGGGTCGCCGACGTCACGTCGAACCCCGTCGGCACGTTGCACAGGAGCATGCGCCAGGTGTCACCGACGTCCCGTTTGGTAAGGGTGTAGGGAGATGCGACGACCGATCATCGGCCTCGTCGTCGTCCTCCTGGCGCTGATCTGCACCGCCACCGCCTCCGCTGCGGGAGGCTCCGCGGCCATCCTGCGCGACTGCTCGTCGGACGACACGATCAACGGCACGTACACCACTGCGGAGTACGCGCAGGCGTTGAAGGCCATCCCCACCGACAGCGACGAGTACTCCGACTGCCGCGAGGTCATCCGCGCCGCGCAGCTGCGCGGCCTGTCCACCCCGCGCGCCACGGCGTCCCCGGGGGCGGCCGGCGTGTCCGCGGCCGGGGGCACCACCGCCACGCGGGCAGCGGCCGCGACGCCCAGGAGCGCCGCCGCCGCGACCTCCACCGCGGCCGCCAGCGCTTCGCCCTCCGCCTCGGGGACGGCCGGCACCACCACGCAGGACGCGTCCGCGACGACGGCGCAGGAGCCCGCGCAGGTGGCCAGCGCCGCCCCCGCGCCTGCCGCTGCAGCCCCGGCGCCCAGTGCAGCACCGGCAGCGCCCGCCGTCTCCGGCGCGATCGTGGACCCGACCGCTGCGGTCGGGGCGTCCGGCGGCGGGGCGATCGGTCCGAGCCAGGTCGCCGTCGTGCTCGGCGCCCTCGCGCTCGGGCTGCTGGCGCTCGCGCTGCGCTACGCCCGCCGCGCCGGCCGGCTCTAGCCGGAGCCTCAGGCCGCCAGGCGCGGCGGCGGCTGGGCGTCGGACGCCGTGGAGGTCGACGTGGGCGACGCCGCGTCGGCCGCGAGGTGGGGCAGCCACTGCCGCCACGCGGCCGGGATCGTCGGGCTCGCCACGTGGATGAACACGTCGGGGTTGGGCACCGCGGGGCGGACCTTCGGGTGCATCCCGGCCTGGTGGGGGAGGTGGTCGCCCTTGCGCCGGTTGCACGGGGCGCACGAGGCGACGATGTTCGTCCAGTCGCTCGACCCGCCCTTGGAGCGGGGGATGACGTGGTCCACCGTCAGCGTCTGGCGCGACCCGCAGTACTGGCAGGCCCAGCCGTCGCGGGCGAAGACGGCACGGCGCGTGATCTTCCGCCGGTGGGTGTCCCGCGGGACGTTGACGTAGCTCACCAGGCGGATGACGACCGGGCGGGCCATGGAGGTGCGCTCGGAGCGCAGCTCCCAGGCGGCGTGCTCGACGACCTCCGCCTTGCTCTTGAGCAGGAGCACCGCGGCGCGGCGCACGGTGCAGACGTTGATCGGCTCGTACGTCGCGTTGAGCACCAGCACACGGCCACCATCACGTCCACGCCGCCGGTGCTCTGCGAGCGGCGCGAACCCCGGTGGGTCTGGTGGCAGGGCGACGCCCATGTGCTCCTCGGACGATACAGGGCACCCGGGCGGCCCGCGAGGGCCTGCGCGCGCCGGGCCCGCCGCCGTCAGAGGCTGGCGCGGGGGTACGTCCCGAGCACGCGCACGTGCTCGCAGCGCGGGCGCAGCGCGTCGACCGCCTCGGCCAGCGCGCCCTCGTGGCGGCCGTCGAGGTCGACGTGGAAGACGTAGTGGCCCATCCGCCGGCCGGACGGGCGCGAGGCGATCCGCGTGAGGTTCACCCCGCGCGAGGCGAACTCCGATAGGCACAGCACGAGCCAGCCCGGGGTCCCGTCGCCCGCCCCGTCGAAGACCAGCGCGGTGCGCCACGGGACGTCGGCCCCGGGCGGGGGCGGCGGCCAGGCGGCGCGGTCGTCGCGGGCGAGCCACACGAAGCGCGTGGCGTTGCCGCTGCGGTCGGCGACGTCGTCGGCGAGGACCACGGCGCCGTGGCGCTCGGCGGCGGCCCGCGGGGCGATCGCGGCGACGCCGGTGGCGCCGTCCGCGGAGGCCTCGAGCATCCGCGCGACGGCGTCCACCGTCGAGGCGGTCGCCTCCAGCGCGGCGCCGGGGGCGTGGTCGCGCAGCCAGCCCGCGCACTGGCCGAGGGGCTGGGGGTGGGAGAGGACGCGGCGCAGGTCGCGCGGCTCCTGCGCGGTGGCCGCGACGACGCACAGCCGGACGGCGAGGACGTGCTCCCCGGTGAGCACGACGTCGGGCGCGTCGTGGGCCAGCGCGTCGGCGACCGGGGTGACCTCGCCCTCCAGGGAGTTCTCGATCGGCGCGAGCGCGCGGTCGACGCGGCCGTCCTGCACGGCGAGGACGACGTCGTGCGTGGTGGGCAGCGCGACGGCCTCCACCGGGGTGCCCGCCGTCGCGGCGAGCAGGGCCTCGTGGGAGAAGGTGCCCTCCGGCCCGAGGTAGCCGACGCGGCTCAGGGCTCGGGGGCCGTCAGGGGGCCGGGCTGGTCGGTCGCGGTGCCGACGGCCTCCTCCTCCTCCGGGGACAGGCGCACCGCGCTCTGGCCGCCGACGACCTCCTTGACGTAGATCCGCGACTGGTCGCGGTGGTGGATCGAGGAGAGCACGAGGCCGGAGCGGTGCGCGTCGAGCAGGGCGATCGTCGTCGACTGCCGGCCCGACATCTCGTTGTAGGCGTCGTAGCGGATGAGGCCGCGGTGGGCGATGGTCGCGTCCAGCCGCTGCTCCGCGCCGCCCAGGCGCCCGTCGAGCCGGGTGAGCACCTCGGTGACGTGCGCGCGCAACGCCTCGTTGTCGTGCTGCAGCCGCGCGGCGTGGGCCACGAGGTCGGAGCGCTCCGCCCCGCCGAGCACCGCGAGCTGGTCGGCGCGCAGGCGCCGCAGCCGCACGAGCGCGATCGCCGCGACGAGCAGCGCGAGCACCGCCACGGCGGCCGCGCCGAGCGCGACGTACCCCAGGGTCGAGGTCAGGTCGTCCACGTCGGCGAGCCTAGTTCGCGCGGCGGTCGCCTCAGCGGG
>CAXUES010000016.1:0-1726 GCA_964250185.1 uncultured Solirubrobacteraceae bacterium
CCAGGGGCTGGTTCACCCTGGTCGCACTCCAGGGGGCCAACCCGGCCTATGTTACCGACCGTCTAGTTGACGGACCGTCAGGCGGAGCGGCGCGTCGTCGTGACCCGCGCGGCGAGCGTCACGGCCACCTCGGCGGGCAGCCGGGCCGCCCGCTCGGCGAGCTCCTCGGCCGACGTGTGCCGGGCGGCGGGGCCCATGGTCGCCAGCGCGAGCGCGTCCGTGCGCGACAGCGACATCGTCGCGCGCACGGCGCGCTCGTCCTCGAGCTCCCCCACCCGCGCGAGCGTCCGCTCCAGGCGGGCGTCCTTGTCCTCCTGCACCCCGAGCAGGCCGAGCTGGTCGCGCAGCTCGGCGAGGTGGTCGGCGCGCGGGGTGACGACGAGCAGCGCGCCGCCGGGCCCGAGCACCCGCCGCAGCTCGGCGGCGTCGCGCGGGGCGAAGACGCACAGCGCCAGCGCCGCGACGCCGTCGCCCACCGGGAGCGACGCCCAGGCGTCGCAGCGCGCGGCGCCCAGGCGCGGGTGCGCGCGGGTGGCGCGGCGCAGGGCCGCCCGCGAGAGGTCCAGCGCCACGCCGGAGCGCGCGGTGCCCAGCGCGTCCATCACCGCCGCGGTGTGGTGGGCGGTTCCCGCGCCCACATCGACGACGCCCCCGCGCACGCCGCGGGCCGCGTCCACGGCCGCGTCGGCCAGCGCGGCGGTCAGCGGCTCGAAGTGGCCCGCGCCGAGGAAGGCCTCGCGGGCGGCGACCATGTCCGGGGTGTCCTCGGCGTGCTTGGCCACGGCGCCCTCCAGCAGGCCGGCGTAGCCCTGGCGGGCGACGTCGAAGGCGTGGCCGGCGGCGCAGCGCAGCGCGTGGGGGTCGGGCTGCTCCAGCGTCGCGCCGCAGCGCGGGCAGCGCAGCAGCGCGAGGGCCCCGGGATGCACGAGGGCGGTCCTAGAGCCCGAGGCCCTGCACGCCCAGCTCGTCGAAGCCCACGTGGTGGGCGAGCTCGTGGCGGACCGTCTGGGTGACCTGCGCGCGCAGCAGGTCGGCGTCGTGGCCGAAGTCGCGGCGCAGGGTGTCGCGGTAGATCACGATGCGGTCGGGGACCTCGTCGCGGGTGGCGCCGTCGCCGTGGTAGAGCCCGTAGGCGCCGCGCCGGCGGCCGCCGTCGGAGATGACCACCGCGACGTTGTGGTTCTCGATGATCGGGCGCAGCAGGTCGGGGAGGTCGTCCAGCGCGTCGCGCACGAGCTCCTCGAAGTCGTGGTCGTCGTAGGGGTCGAGGTCGAGGAACTCGGTCTCGTCGGGGTCGGCCGCGACGCCCTCCCGGGCGAGGCGCTCCGCGCGGAGCACCACCCGCTCGAAGTCCTCCTCCGACGCGGGCTCCTGCCAGCCCGCCATCCGCAGGCCCACGAGCACCATCGCGCCGCCGAGGGCCGCGGCGGCGACCACCAGCACGGCGACGGTCTCCACGGCGCGGACCGCGCCGTTGGGCGAGAACCCCTGGAGCACGACGATGACGCCCAGCGCGAGGCTGAGCGCGATGGTCGCGGCGAAGGCGATGCGGCGGACGGGGACGGTCGGCATCGTGAGCGGGCCATGCTACCCGCGCGTGCCCTCCCTCATGAGGGCGTCACGTCGGACGGATCGACCCGCGCCGGGTTGGGCAGGCGGTACCACTGGCGGATGCGGCCGTCGCGGACCTGGATCGCCGCGTAGGCGTCCGCCCCGCTGCCCGAGC
>CAXUES010000016.1:1736-10003 GCA_964250185.1 uncultured Solirubrobacteraceae bacterium
GACGCGGTCGACGATCCGGAACTGCACGACCACGAACCCGTTGCCCCCGTCCTGCGCGTCGCGCACGCGCGCGCCGCACGGGAAGCCCGCGTCCATGTAGGCGCGTCGCTCCCGCCGCGAGCCCAGGGTGATCACCGGGGTGCCGTTCTGGATCCGGGCACCGTCGGCGAACGTCCCGGCGGCGCGGTCGATGCGTCCCGCGCGCAGCGCGTCGACCCAGCGGCGCACCACGGCGACCTCGTCCGCCCCGGCGGCCTCGCCCGTGCCCTCGCGGGGCACGGTCGCCGGCGGGTCGTAGGGCGACGGGCGCCCGGGCGGCGTGGCCCGCGGGGGCGTGGTCGGGCTGGGCGCCGTGGTCGCCGACGTCGCGGCGCGGTCCTCCCCGGACGAGCCGCCGCCGCAGGCGCCGAGCGAGCCCGCCACGAGGAGGGACGCGACGAGCGCGAGGGCGGGGCGCAGCGTGGGCACGAGGCGTGGGAGGTTCGCACGCGCGGCGACCTGCCACCATCGGTCCATGAGCACCGCCGAGGACGCGCAGGCCCGCGAGATCACGCCGGAGGAGGCGCAGGCGGCCGTGGCCGACGGCAGCGCCGTCCTCATCGACGTCCGCGAGGACTACGAGCGCGAGGCGGGCCACATCCCGGGCGCCGAGCACATCCCGATGGACCAGCTCCAGGCGCGCGCGGGCGAGCTGCCCGAGGACAAGGTGGTCATCTTCCAGTGCCGCCTGGGCGGCCGCTCGGCCGTGGCGGCCGAGGCGCTCGCGGGCGCGGGCGTCGACGCGCGGACGATGACCGGCGGCCTCGTCCGCTGGGCCGAGGAGGGCCGCCCCCTCAACGAGGGCGGCACCGTCGCCGAGCACTAGGCCCGGCGGCGCCTCCGGGGGCTAGATCGGGCTGACGTCCACCGCCTTGGGGCCCTTGTCGCCGGGCTCCTCCTCGTAGTTGACACGGGCTCCCTCGGCGAGGGAGCGGTAGCCCTCCGCGACGATGCCGGAGTGGTGCACGAACAGGTCGCGCGTCCCCTCGTCCGGGGTGATGAAGCCGAAGCCCTTCTCGTCGCTGAACCACTTGACGGTGCCGGTGGCCATGCTGTCCCACGTCCTTGTTGTCTGGGTGTCGATGTGAGGCGCAGCCCACGGGCCGCACCTCGCGGGCGGCAACGTACCAGGGGCGATCGGCGCCGTCAGAGGCCCGGCTGTGAAGATCAGCCCTCGTGACCTGGACCGACCGGCCCGCCGTCCCCACGCCCGCCGCGCTCGTGCTCGCGCGGGCGCCCCTGCCCGGGCGCACGAAGACGCGCCTGGAGCCGCTGCTGGGCCCCGAGGGCTGCGCGCGCCTGCAGGCCGAGCTCGTCGCCGCCGCCGCGCGGTGGGCCGTCGCGGTCGCCCCGGGCCGCGCCCACCTCGCCTACGACCCGCCGGAGGAGCGCGACCTCGTCGCGGGCCTCGTGCCCGACGCCATCGCGCTGTCGGCGCAGGTGCCCGGCGACCTCGGCCAGAAGCTCGCGGCGGCGGCGCGCGCGATCGCGGAGCGCCCCCTGCTCGTCGTGGGCACCGACATCCCCGCGCTCTCCCCCGAGCACGCGGCGTGGGCGCTCGAGGCGGCCGGGGACGCGGGCTTCGCGCTCGCGCCGGCCAGCGACGGGGGCTGGTGGCTCGCGGTCCTCGGCGTCGGCGTCACGGAGGGGTTCGACCACGTCGCCACGGAGGACTGGGGCACCGAGCGGGCCTTCGCGGCGACGCTGGAGGCCTTCGCGGCCACGGGCGTCGAGGCCCGGGCGCTCACGCGCGTGGAGCACGACCTCGACGTGCCCGCCGACGCGGCGCTCGCGCTGGCCGATCCCCGGGTGGGCGACGCCGTGAAGGTCGCCTTGGAACCACGTCACTGACAGCACGCGAACAACGCCCGGCTCATGAGAGCGTCCGCGCGCACGGCGACGCACCGGGCGGATGACCCAGGGGGACGCGGGTAGCGGCGCGGCACCCCCAACGGACCCGGAGGTCCCCCTTGACCGATCATCACGACCTCACGGTCATCGACCGTGACGGCGCTGTCGCAGAGGCCCTGCAGGCAGCACCCGGCATGACCCGCGGGACGGCGCTGCGCCGTGCCGTCGTCGCCTTCGGCGGCGTCAGCCTCCTCGGCGGCATCGCCGCCCAGGCCGCCTCGGCCGCGACCATCGAGCCCTCGCCGGGCAACGACCTCAAGATCCTCCAGCTCGCGCTGGCCTTCGAGCAGCTCGGCGCCTCCTACTACGGCGAGGCCCTCAAGGCCGGGCACCTTCGCGGCGACGTCCGCCGCTACGCGCAGACCGCCCTGCGCGACGAGCGCGACCACGTGAAGTTCGTCGCGGCGACCATCACGTCGCTCGGCGGCACCCCCGACGCCACGCCGAAGTTCAACTTCGGCAAGACGATCACCAGCCAGGCGCGCTTCCTGCGCACCGCCGAGCTCATCGAGCAGACGTGCGTCGAGACGCTCAACGGCGCCGGCCCGCTCGTCCTCAACAAGGCCATCGTCGCCGGGGCGGGCATGCTCGTCTCCGTCGAGGCCCGCCAGGTCGCCTGGGTCCGCTCCCTGCGCGGCGAGCGCCCCGTGATGGGCGCCTTCGACCTGGGCATCTCCGCCGCCCAGGCGGTGCAGCGCGCCACGTCGCTGAACGTCGTCAAGTCCGCCCTCCCCCCGCTCCCCGCCTAGGTCAGGAGACCTCATGACCCCGAACGACCTGACCCTCGACGAGCTCGACCGCGACGGCGCCCTCCGCGAGGCCGCCGACCGCGTCGACGGCCACACGCGCCGCGGCGCGCTGACCAACGGCGTCGTGGCCGCCGGCGGCGTCGCCGGCAGCCTGGCGCTGATGGGGACCGGCACGGCCTCCGCGCAGGCGCCCGTCCTCGCCCCGCAGGACATCGACATCCTGAACTTCGCCCTGACGCTCGAGGAGCTCGAGGCGGCGTTCTACGACGAGGCGCTGAAGGGCGGCGCGCTCTCGGGCGAGGCCGAGCGCTTCGCCCAGACGGCCGGCCTGCACGAGGTCATCCACGTGCAGACCATCCGCAACGTGCTCGGCGCGCGCGCCATCGCGACCCCGAAGTTCAACTTCAAGGGCACCACGGGCGCCCAGGACACGTTCCTGGCCACCGCGCTGACCCTGGAGGAGACGGGCGTCGCCGCCTACAAGGGCCAGGCGCCGCTCATCGTGGGCCGCGACATCCTCGGCTCCGCGCTGACCATCCACTCCGTGGAGGCCAAGCACGCGACCTGGGTGCGCCTGCTGCTCGACCAGACGGTCATCCCGCAGCCGCGCGACCTGCCGCTGACCAAGGACCAGGTGCTCGCCGCCGTCGGCGCCACCGGGTTCATCGTCGGCTGACCCACTGGCGCGCCACCGGCGCGCCACGTACCGTGCGCGAGGTGCCCGAGCACCTCGCGCCCGCGGTCGGCGACCTCATCGCCTCCGCCCCGAGGGAGCTGCTGGAAGCGCTCCTGGCCTCCGTGGCCGACGCCGTCTACCTCGTCGACCCCGACGGGCGCGTGCAGTTCCTCAACGCCGAGGCGCTGGCGATCCTCGGCTACGACGACCCGAGCGAGCTGCTCGGCCGCGTCTCGCACCCGACGATCCACTACAAGCACGTCGACGGGTCGCCGTTCCCCGACGCCGAGTGCCCCATGCTGCGCCCCCGCCTGACCGGCGAGACGGTGCGCATCGACGAGGACTGGTTCGTCCGCCGCGACGGGTCGATGGTCCCCGTCTCCTACTCCAGCGCGCCGCTGCCCGATCCCTCCGGCCGCCGCGCCGCCGTCGTGGTCTTCCGCGACATCACCGACCGCCGCGCCGAGGAGGAGGTCCGCCGGCGCGAGGAGGTGCAGGCCGCGCGCCTGGCCGAGCTCGACGCGTCGCGCGCGCGGCTCATCGCCGCCGCCGACGCCGAGCGCCGGCGCCTAGGCCGCGACCTCCACGACGGCGCTCAGCAGCGCCTGACGCACGTGCTCATGCTCCTGCGCGAGGAGCGGGTGGCCGACGCGGGCGCCGAGGTCCGCGCCGCCATCGCCGAGCTGCGCGAGCTCGTCGCGGGCATCCACCCGGCGATCCTCACCAACCGCGGCCTGCGCGCGGCGGTGGAGGCGCTCACCGCCCGCGCGCCGGTGCCCGTGGAGATCGACATCCCGCTGGAGCGCCACGCGCCCGAGGTCGAGGCGACCGCCTACTTCCTCATCGCCGAGGCGCTGACCAACGTGGCCAAGCACGCGCCGGGCGCCGGCCACGCCGCGGTCGCGGTCGAGGCGCGGGACGGCGGCCTGCACGTGCTCGTCGCCGACGACGGCCCGGGCGGGGCGACGCCCGGCGGCGCCGAGGGGAGCGGGCTCGTCGGCCTCGCCGACCGCCTCGCGGCGCTCGGCGGGACGATCGCCGTCGACTCGCCGGCGGGCGGCGGCACGCGCCTGCGCGCCTCCGTGCCGCTGCGGGACTGAGGACCACGTGCGGGGCGAGCGCCTGCTGGCGACGGGCAGCGCCGAGCTGCGCAGCGCGATGGAGGGCGTGCCCCGCGCCTTCGCCGCCTGCGAGGCGCTCAACCGCCTGCCCTACGCCGACCAGGACGCGATCGCCGCTGCGTGGGCGCAGCTCACCGGCCGTCCCGCCCCGGAGCGCTTCCGGCTCGTGCCGCCCGTGCACTGCGACCACGGCCTCGACCTGGAGGCGGGCCGCGGCGTGTTCGTCAACCACGGGTGCACGCTCAACGACCTGGGCGGCATCCGGATCGGCGAGCGCACGCTGCTCGGCCCGAACGTCAGCCTGCTCACGGGCGGCCACCCCACGCGGGTCGCCGAGCGCCGGACGGGGATCGTGGTCGCGCCGATCGCCGTCGGCGCCGACGTCTGGATCGGCGCCGGGGCGATCGTCCTGGGCGGCGTGACGATCGGCGACGGCGCCGTCGTGGCCGCGGGCGCGGTCGTCACCCGCGACGTGCCCGCCGCGACGCTCGTGGCCGGGGTCCCGGCACGCGCGCTGCGGGCGCTGGACTGAGGCTCAGGCGGCCTCGGCGGCCGCCGGCGCGGTGGCCGGTGCGGCGTGCTGGCCCGGGCGGATCGTCCTGGGCAGCACCGTCGAGGCGATGAGCAGGCCGAGGACGAAGAGCCCCGCCGCGACGTAGAAGGCCGTCGTGTAGCCGTGCACCTCGGCGGCCGACGCGAGGCCGCGCTCGCCCGCGTGGCCCTCGGCGTAGTTGGAGGCCGAGGTGGCGAAGATCGTGGAGAGCACCGCGGTGCCCACCGCGCCGCCGACCTGCTGGCAGGTGTTGACCATCGCCGAGGCGACGCCCGCCTCGAAGCGGGTGACGCCGAGGGTGGCGGTGGCGAACGACGGGGCGAAGATGCAGGGCATCCCGAAGCCGATGAGCAGCAGGCCGGGGAGCACGGTGCCCACGTAGGTGGACTCCGGGGTGAGCCGCGCGAAGAAGAGCAGCATCGACAGGGCGCCCAGCGCCATGCCGGTCATGATGATCGGACGCACCCCGAAGCGGGGCAGCAGCTTCGTCTGGATGGTCGGGGCCATCACGAAGATCATCAGCGTCATCGGCATGAAGGCGACGCCGGTCCGCAGCGGCGAGTAGCCAAGGTCGCGCTGCAGGAAGAACGTGAGGAACAGGAAGATCGCGAAGACGCTGGCGCCCGCGATGGCGATCGAGGCGTAGGCGCCGCCCCGGGCGCGGTGCCAGATGATGTGCAGCGGCAGCAGCGGCGAGGCCACGCGGCGCTCCGTGAGCACGAAGGCCACCAGCAGCACCGCGCCGAGCGCGAGCGAGACGAGGGTCGAGGCCGCCGTCCACGAGGCCGTCTCGGCCCGGGAGAAGCCGAAGACGATCGCGAAGAGGCCGACGACCGCCAGCCCGACGCCGGCGACGTCGATCCGGGGCCGCTCCGGCTGGCGCTCGTTGACCAGGAGCCGGAGCGCGAGGATCGCGACCGGCACCGCGATCAGCAGGTTCACGTACAGGCACCAGCGCCACGACAGGGCGTCGGTGAGGACGCCGCCGAGGAGCAGGCCGACCGACGCGCCGGAGGTCGCGACGGCCGCGAAGAGCCCGAACGCCTTGGGGCGGTCCGGGGAGTCCGCGAAGGTCACGGTGAGCAGCGACAGCGCCGACGGGGCCAGCAGCGCGCCGAAGGCGCCCTGCAGCGCGCGGGCGGCGACCAGGACGCCGAACGACGGCGCCAGGCCGCCGAGCACGGACGCGATCGAGAAGCCGATCAGCCCGCCGATGAAGGTCCACTTGCGCCCGAAGAGGTCGCCGAGCTTGCCGCCCACGAGCAGCAGGCTGCCGAACGCCAGCGCGTAGGCCGTGACGACCCACTGGCGGTTGCCCGTCGAGAACCCCAGGTCGGCCTGGGCGGACGGCAGCGCGATGTTCACGATGGTCGAGTCGAGGACCACCATGAGCTGGGCGACCCCGAGGAGCGCCAGGACGGCCCACCGGTTCGGCTCGCTGGCGGGGGATGTGGCGTCGGGCATGGCAGGCAGGGTACTAAGCGGAGGAGCCTCCGTTCGCGCGGGCCGCCGACCGGGCAGGGTGGGGCGATGGTCGTCGCCGCCTGCTCCGACGTGCACCTGCACACGAGCCGCCTGGAGCTGGTCGCCCGGCGCGCGCGCGAAGCCGGGGCGCAGGAGCTGTGGTGCCTCGGCGACGTCGTGGATTCCCAACTCGGGGCGCCGCCCGCCGTCCTGGCCGACGCGCTCGTGCTCGCCCGGCGCACCTGCGACGTCGTCCTGGCCGGCAACCACGAGCTGTGGTGCCTGCAGCGC
Source organism: uncultured Solirubrobacteraceae bacterium (assembly GCA_964250185.1). Taxonomy (GTDB): domain Bacteria; phylum Actinomycetota; class Thermoleophilia; order Solirubrobacterales; family Solirubrobacteraceae; genus Paraconexibacter. The sequence continues at coordinate 8,541 of CAXUES010000016.1, forward strand.
GGGCTGCTGGATCCCGAGGCGGCGGAGGCGATCGCCGGGTGGTCGGCGGTGGAGCAGCGCCGCGGCGTCGGGCTGGTGCACGGCAGCCTGGACGACCCCTACATGGAGTTCGTGCGCACGGCCGCCCAGGCCGCCCGGCTGCTGCGCGCGTCCGACGGCTGGCTCGTCCTGCACGGGCACACGCACACGCGCAAGCTGTGGGCGGCCACCGCGACGCACCCCCACGCCGAGTCGCGCCCGACCCGGGGCGTCGTGGCCGCCGGCGAGAACCGCCTCGTGGCCTGCCCGGGCGCGCTGACCGGCAGCCGGCCGACGTGGATGCTCGTCGATCTCGACGCGCGCACGCTGGAGTGGCGGCGGCTGGAGTGAGCCGACGCCGGGGCTCAGGCGCGCAGCTGGGCCAGCACCGCCATCACGCGGCGGTGCTCGCCCTGCTCGGCGCGGATGTCGAGCTTGGCGAAGATCTGGGTGACGTGCTTCTCGATCGCGGCGGGGGTCACCCCGAGCGCCTCGCCGATGCCGGGGTTCGACTTGCCCTCGGCCATGTGCGAGAGGACCTCGCGCTCCCGCGGGGTCAGGTCGTCCAGGCGGGAGTCGCGCCGGCGCCGGCCGACCATCCGCGCGACCACCTCCGGATCCAGCGCGGAGCCGCCCGCCGCGACGCGCCGCAGCGACTCCCCGAGCGAGCGCGCGTCGTCCACCCGGTCCTTGAGCAGGTAGCCCACGCCGCTGGCGTCCTCGCCGATGAGGTCCAGCGCGTAGTGCTCCTCGAGGTACTGCGAGAGCACGAGCACCCCGCCGGCCAGCCCGCGCCGGCGGATCTCCCGCGCGGCGCGCAGCCCGTCGTCGGTGCCGTCCGGCGGCATCTGCACGTCGACCACGACGACGTCGGGGCGCTCCACGTCGACGACCTCGAGCAGCGCGACCGCGTCGGCGGCCTGCCCGACCACCGCGAAGCCGAGGTCCTCCAGCAGGCGCACCAGCCCCTCGCGCAGGAGGGCCTGGTCCTCGGCGACGACCACCGTGAGGGGAGCTGGTGCGGCGGCACCTCCGGTTGACCCGACCATCATCCACAGGGTGGCCCCCGCGGGCACCTGCGGATGGGGCCAACCGGCACCGAATGCGGGGCGGCGACTCGGCCCTGGGGTCCATACCGACCGCCCACCGGTCCGAGGAGCATCGATGCCAGTCGTCCCGACGCCCCCCTCCCAAGGAGCACCCACATGGCCGTGCAAGCCAAGATGAACGACCAGGAGATCGCCTCCCTCATGGAGATCCCCCACCCCGCCAAGGGGATGGGCGAGTCCATCTACGGGTCCACCAAGGTCTTCCCGGACTACCAGGCCGAGGAGGGCGACGCCTACCTGGGCTTCGTCCACGGCATCGCCCACGAGTCCTCGGTCTCGCTCGTGGCGGTCCTCCAGGGCATCCGCGGCCTCAAGAAGGGCTTCGACACCGCGCTG
>CAXUES010000016.1:10013-17293 GCA_964250185.1 uncultured Solirubrobacteraceae bacterium
CGCGGCTTCCCGACGATCGGCAACGAGATCTTCCCGGGCATGCGCAACGAGAACAACATGCTCGAGCGCTTCATCAAGGAGGGCGGGAAGGTCTACGCCTGCCGGCTCGGCCTGGCGCTGCACGGCGCCCGCGAGGAGGACCTCATCGAGGGGGTCATCCCGTGCCACCCGCTCGACGTGCAGGACGCGATGATCGAGTACTCCCGCCGCGGGGCGATCATCAACACGACCTGGATGTTCTAGGCCGCACGAGGCGATCCCCATGGACCTCGAGCTCCGCACACAGCTGGCCGTCCACGGCCTGCGCTCGCGCCCCTCGGTGGCGCGGCGCGGAGGCGCGGGGCCGTCCGACGACGGCCACTGGGCCCTCGACGGCGTGGCCGCCGCCCTGCCGGTGCTCGAGGACTCGCCGTTCGAGCTGCGCGAGGGCGGCGTGCTCACCCGCGACGGCGTCGTGGTGGAGGACGCGCTCCTCGAGCCCGTCCTGCGCCCGCGCTTCTACGACCTCGAGACCGCCGACGGCGTCCCCTACGAGCAGCTCGCGCGGCTCCACGGGACCGAGGTGCTGGCCACCACCGTCGTGCAGACGTGCATCCGCTACACCGCGGAGGACACCCGCTGCCGCTTCTGCACCATCGAGCGGTCGCTGCGCTCGGGGGCCACGACCCAGGTGAAGCTCCCCGAGCAGCTCGCCGAGGTCGCCGAGGCGGCCGTCCGCCTGGACGGCGTCCGCCAGGTCGTCATGACCACGGGCACCTCCAACGGCCCCGACCGCGGCGCCAGGCACGTGGCCAGGTGCGTGGCCGCGATCCTCGAGCGGGTGCCCGGGCTGCCCATCCAGGTGCAGATCGAGCCGCCGCTGGACCTGGGCTGGATCGCGCGGCTGAAGGAGGCCGGCGCCTCGGCGATCGGCATCCACATCGAGAGCCTCGACCAGGCCGTGCGCGAGGAGATGACGCCCGGCAAGGCGACCGTCCCGGTGTCGCGCTACGAGGAGGCCTGGCGGGAGGCCGTCCGCGTCTTCGGCCACAACCGCGTCTCCACCTACCTGCTCGTGGGCCTGGGCGAGGACCCCGACGAGCTCGTGGCGGGCGCCGAGCGCCTCATCGCCATGGGCGTCTACCCGTTCGTGGTGCCCTACCGCCCGCTCGAGGGCTCCCTGGCTCACGCGGACGGGCTCCCCGCCCCCGATCCGCTCACGCTCATCCGCGTCACCCGCCGGGTGGCCGAGGCGCTGGGCGCGGCGGGCATGCGCGGCGTCGACCAGGGCGCGGGCTGCGCGGCCTGCGGCGCCTGCTCCGCGCTCGGCGCGGCGGGCGGGTCCTGCGGATGATGCCCGCCCCGTCCACCGCGCCCGCGCTGCGGGCGGCCTCCGGGCTGCGGGTGGTCCGCGCGCTCGAGGGCTCCCACGAGCTCGAGGCCTACCGGGCCATGCGCCGGCGGGCCTTCGTCGAGGAGCAGGGGCTCTTCGCCCGCCACGACCTCGACGACGCCGACGGCCTGGCGTCGCTGCGGGTGCTGGTGGCGCTCTCCACGAGCGGCGACGTGCTCGGCGGCGTGCGCCTGCACGCCGTGGGCGATCCCGCGCTGGGCTGGTGGCAGGGCGGGCGCCTGGTCTGCTCGGAGGTGCTCGGGCTGGAGCGCGGCGCGGTCGGCGCGGCGCTCGTCCACGCCGCCGTCACCGAGGCCGGCCGCGCCGGCGCGCTGCGCTTCGACGCCCACGTGCAGGCGCGCCACGCGGCCTTCTTCGTCCGCCTGGGCTGGGAGGACGTCCGCGGCATCGTCGTGGGCGGCGCGCCACACCGGCTCATGCGCCACCCCGTCGGGCGGATCGCCGGCCTGGCCGCGGCGACCAAGGCCCCGATCGGCCCGCTCGTCGCCGAGGCGCTCGGCGCGCCCACGCCCTGGCTCGGCGACGACGGCGTCCCCGTGCCGCGCACGGACGGGACCGTCGCCTGCCTCGACGCGATCCTCCCCGGCATGGTCGAGCGCGACCCGGAGTGGGCCGGGTGGTGCGGGATGCTCGTCACCGCGCACGACCTCGCCGCCATGGGCGCCGCGCCGCTCGGCGCCCTCGACGCGCTCGGTGCCGCCGACGCCCAGCAGGCCGCGCGCGTCGTCGAGGGCCTGAAGGCCGGCGCCGAGCGCCTGCGGCTGCCGATCCTCGGCGGGCACACGCAGCTCGGCGTGGCCGGCGCGCTCAGCGTCTGCGGCCTCGGCCTGACGCAGGACCCCGTCCCCGCCTCGGGCGGCCGCGCGGGCGACGAGCTCACGGTGACCGCCGACCTCGGCGGGAGCTGGCGCGCCGGCTACGCCCGCGCGCAGTGGGACTCCTCCACGGGGCGGACCCGCGAGGAGCTCAGCGTGATGCTCGACGCCGTCCGCGTCGCCCGGCCGCGCGCGGCCAAGGACGTCTCCATGGCCGGCGTCGTCGGCACCACCGGCATGCTCGCCGAGGCCTCGGGCTGCGGCGCCGAGCTCGACGTGGAGCGCATCGTGCGCCCCGTCGGCGTCGATGCGGGCGACTGGCTGACGTGCTTCCCCGGCTTCGCCATGGTCACCGCCGACGCCCCCGGCGCCGCCCCGCTGCCCGCGGGTCCGGCCGTGGGCGCCGCCTGCGGGACCCTCACCTCCACCCCGGGCGTCCGCCTGCGCTGGCCCGACGGGGACTGCACCACCGCCGTCCCCGGCGCCGTCACCGGCCTGGGCGCCGCACCCTCCCCCACCCTCGAGGAGCACCGATGAGCGAGCTCACCATCGCGGCCGCCGCCGCGCCGTTCGACCGCGACCTGGAGGCCTGCTTCGCCGAGATCGCCGCCAAGATCGAGGAGGCGCGCGCCGCGGGCGTCGGCCTGCTCGTGCTCCCCGAGGCGGCCATCGGCGGCTACGTGGAGAACCTCGACGGCTCGGCCTACGACGGGCCCGACCCGCCCTTCCTGCGCGTGGACGGCCCCGAGGTCGCGCGGGTGATCGAGCTGGCCGGCGACATGGTCGTCTGCATCGGCTTCTGCGAGGACGGCGGCGACGGCGTCGTGCACAACACCGCGATCTGCGTCGGCGGCGGCGAGGTCCTCGGCGTGCACCGCAAGGTCCACCTGCCGCTGCAGGAGGGGCGCCTGACCACCGCGGGCGACACGCTGGCCGCCTTCGACACCCCGGTCGGCCGGATCGGGATGCTCATCTGCTACGACAAGGCCTTCCCCGAGGCGTCGCGCTCGCTCGCCCTCGACGGCGCCCAGGTGCTGTGCTTCCTGTCGGCCTGGCCGACCTCGAAGACCAACCCCGCGCCGGAGCTGCAGGACGACCGCCAGTGGCGCCGCTCGGAGCTGTGGGACCGCTCCCGGGCCGCGGAGAACTCGCTCATCGTCGCCTCGGCCAACCAGTCGGGGAGCTTCGGCTCGCTGGACTTCCTCGGCGGCGCGCGCGTCGTCGGTCCGGGCGGCGACGCGCTGGCCGAGACGGGCACCGAGGCCGGCCTGGCCATCGCCACCGTCGACGTCGAGGCCGCGCTGGAGCGCGCCCGCCGCGCGCTCTCCCCCATCCGCGACCTGCGCCCGGACACCTACGCCGAGGCGCGCCCGCTCGCGCGGGCCTAGGAGGCGGCGATGCCCGAGGTCGACTTCGTCCTGGACTGGCCCGACGGCACCCGGCAGGCGTGCACGTCGCCCTCCACCGCGATCGAGGCGTGGTTCGCCGCGGGCGCCTCCTACCCCGTGCCCGAGGCGCTGCGGCGCGCCCGCGAGGGCCTGGAGGCCGCGAGCGAGCGGGTGCGCGAGGCCTACGGCATGCGCTGCACCGCGGCCGCGGCCCAGCTCGAGGAGATCGAGCGCCTCGGCGCAGGCCAGGAGGGCCGCGTGACCGTCGCGTCGATGGCCGTCCGCGGGCACGCCGCGCCGCGCCGCGCGCCCCAGCCGCTGGACGGGCACCGCGACGTCGTGGTCGTCGGCGGCGGGCAGGCCGGGCTGTCGATGAGCTGGCAGCTCACCCAGCGCGGGATCGACCACGTCGTGCTGGAGCAGGCCACGGCCACGCACGCCTGGCGCGACGACCGCTGGGACGCCTTCTGCCTGGTCACCCCGAACTGGCAGTGCCGGCTGCCCGGGTTCCCCTACGCGGGCGACGACCCCGACGGGTTCATGGTCCGCAGCGAGATCCTCGAGTACCTCGCGGCCTTCCGCGGGTCCTTCGACCCGCCCGTCCACGAGGGCGTCCGGGTCGAGGAGGTCGCCGAGGCCGACGGCGGCGGGTTCGCCGTGCGCACGAGCGCCGGGGAGCTGCACGCCGACCAGGTCGTGCTCGCCGTGGGCGGCTACCACCGACCGCGCGTGCCCGCCCTCGCCGCGCACGTCGATCCGGCCATCACCCAGCTGCACACGTCGGCCTACCGCAACGCGGCGTCGCTGCCCGACGGGGCGGTGCTCGTCGTGGGCACGGGGCAGTCCGGCGCGCAGATCGCCGAGGACCTCCACCTCGAGGGCCGCGAGGTGCACGTCTGCGTCGGCTCGGCGCCGCGGGTCGCCCGCTTCTACCGCGGCCGCGACTGCGTCGCCTGGCTGCAGGACATCGGCCACTACGACATGCCGGTGGGCGAGCACCGCGAGGGCGAGCGCCAGGCCCGCCACGAGCCCAACCACTACGTCACCGGCCGCGACGGCGGGCGTGACATCGACCTGCGCCGCTTCGCCACCGAGGGCATGCGCCTGCACGGGCGCCTGACGGCCGTCGACGGCACGCGCCTGGAGCTGCGCGGCGACCTCGCCGCCAACCTCGACGCCGCCGACGCGACGATGGAGCGCATCAAGGCGACGATCGACGCGCACATCGAGGCGAAGGGGATCGACGCGCCGGCCGAGGCCGGCTACGTGCCGGTCTGGGAGCCGGAGGAGGACGGCGGCGGCCTGCTGGACCTGCAGGCCGAGGGCATCACGACGGTCCTGTGGGCCACGGGCTACTCGACCGACTGGAGCTGGGTCCGCCTGCCCGCCTTCGACGGCACGGGCTACCCCGTGCACGAGCGCGGCGTGACGAGCGTCGAGGGCCTGCACGTCCTCGGGCTGCCCTGGCTGCACACCTGGGGTTCGGGCCGCTTCGCGGCCATCGACCGCGACTCGGCCCACCTGGCCGAGCAGCTCGTCGCGGGGCGCGCATCGCGGTCGATCGCCGCCTGAGCGCCCTCGTCGCCGAGCTCGGCCTGGGCGTCGATCCGCGCGGCGCGCGCATCACCGGCGCCGACCCGGTCCTGCCCTGCCGCTACCCGCTCGGCGAGGCGACCGCCGCGGTGCTCGCCGCGATCGGGCTGCTCTGCGCCGAGGCGCACGAGCGCCGCGGCGGCCCCGCGCAGGAGGTGGCGGCCGACGTGCGTCACGCGGGCGCGCTGCTGCGCGGCTTCCTCGACCAGCGCATCGACGGCGTGGTCGGAGACCGCGACCCGACGGGCCGCCTGCCCGCCATCGGCCTCCACGAGGCCGACGACGGCTGGGTGCAGACCTACGGGCTGCGGGCCCTGCGGGAGCGCACCGAGGCGGTGCTGGCCACGGGTCCGCGCACGGCGGAGGCGCTCGCCGACGCGCTGAACGCCGCGGGCGTCCCGGGCGCCGTCGTGCGCACCGCTGCGGCGTGGGAGGCCCACCCGCAGGGCCGGGCGCTGCGAACGCTGCCCGTCGTGAGCATCCAGCGCATCGGCGACTCCCCGGCCGAACCGCCCGCCCCCGCGCCCGACGGCGCGCCGCTCGAGGGCCTGCGCGCGCTGGACCTCACGCGGATCCTCGCCGGCCCGGTCTGCGGGCGCACGCTGGCCGAGCACGGCGCTGACGTGCTCCAGATCGGCTCGCCCCGGCTGGAGGACGTCCGCCGCGCCCACGTCGACACCGCCGTGGGCAAGCGCTCCTGCCACCTCGAGCTGGGCGATCCGGCCGACCGCGGGCGCCTCGACGCGCTCGTGGGCCGCGCCGACGTCGTCTGCTCCAACGCCCGCCCCGGCGCGATGGCCCGCCACGGCCTCGACGCCGCCGCCCTGGCCGCGCGGCGTCCCGGCATCGTCGCGGTGGAGATCGACTGCTACGGCCACGTCGGCCCGTGGCGGCAGCGAACCGGGTTCGAGCCGCTGGCCCAGGTCAGTGCGGGTTGGGCCGACGAGCACCGTGACGCCCGCGGCCGGCCGACCATCGTCCCCGCCCTGCCCTGCGACCACGCGACGGGCTACCTCGCGGCGCTCGGCGCGCTGGAGGCGCTGCGCCGCCGGGCGACCGAGGGCGGCTCGTGGCACGTGCGCACGTCGCTGGCGCGCACGGCGATGTGGCTGCGCGACCAGCCCGGCCGCTTCGACCCCGCGGCGGCGGGCCTCGACGCGCTGCACCCCGAGGCGACGCTCGACCTGCGCGAGGCCCTCGACGGCCCCCACGGCCGCGTGGACCAGCTGCGCCCCGGCGCCCGCCTGTCGCGGACGCCCGCGCGCTGGCGGGGACCGGCGCCGGTGGCGGGCAGCGCGCCGCCGGCGTTCTAGCGGGCCTGCTTGGCGCGGTAGAGGGCGGCGTCGCCGCGGCCCGACAGCTCGGCGAAGGTCTCCGCGGGGCGCAGCTGGGCCACGCCGAAGCTGATCGACGCGCCGGGCAGCAGCGACTCGCGGACGTCATCCATCCGCGCCTGCGCGCCCTCGAGGTCCATGTCGCTGAGCGCGCAGAGGAACTCGTCGCCGCCCGCGCGGACCACGAGGTCGTAGGAGCGCACCCGGCTGGCCAGCTCGGTCCCGACGGCGCGCAGCACCTTGTCCCCGGCCGCGTGGCCGTGCTGGTCGTTGATCTGCTTGAGCTTGTCGACGTCGACGAAGGCGAGGGCCAGCGGCAGGCCGGTCCGGTGGGCGCGGTCGACCTCGGCCTCCAGGCCGACGAAGCCGTGGGCACGCGTCGCCACGCCGGTCAGCTCGTCGAGGTGGGCGTGGCGCAGGTCGGCCTGGGCCTGGGCGCGGTCGTCGGCGGCGCGGGCGCGGTCCTCGCGGGCACGGGTGCGGTCGTCGGACGCGCGGCTGCGGTCCTCGGCGGCGCGCGCGCGGTCCAGCGCGGCGTCATCGCGGTCCTCCTCGGCCTGGCGGCGGTCGGTCACCGCCCGGGCGCGGTCCTCGGCCGCCCGTGCGCGATCGGCGGCCGCCGCCTCGCGGAGGATGGCCGCGGCCTCCCGCAGGGCCGCCTCGTCGCGATCGACGCTCCCGCCGTCGGCGGCCTCGTCGCGCTCGGCGTCGCGGTCGTGCGCGTCGCTGGCCGCGTCGCGGGCCGTCGCGTCCGGGT
>CAXUES010000016.1:17303-17698 GCA_964250185.1 uncultured Solirubrobacteraceae bacterium
CCGCGCCGGGCGATGTCGTCGCGCCGCTCGGCCTCCTGCGAGCGCTCGTCGCGGTCGACCGCGGCGCGGTCGCGGGCCCGCGCGCGCAGGTCGGAGTCGGCCGCGTCGAGGTCCGCGCGAGCGGCCGCGAGATCGGCCCGGTGACCGGCTCCTAGGGGCATCCTGAGCTCATCGGCACGACCCCGAGCGCGCGCGAGGACCAGGGTGGGCAACCCACCCGGCGCCCCTCGACGCACACAGCGGCCAACCATCCGCTGCGATGCTCCGTACCCCCTCTGATGGCCCGACCGGACGCTGCCCCTGCCCGCAAGGCCGACCACCTGCGCATCGCCGCGCAGGAGGGGGTCCTGGGCGATCGCGCCACGGGCCTCGCCGACGTCCGCCTGCGCCACCGC
>CAXUES010000017.1:0-1766 GCA_964250185.1 uncultured Solirubrobacteraceae bacterium
GCACCGTAGCGAGGCCCGGTGGTCCGCACCATCCCCACAAGTGGGCGCGTCAGGGGTCGTACGCTCGGCGCCGTGCCCGCCCGCCGCCGGTCCGCTCCACGCCGCCGCGGGCCCATGGACGCGTTCGTGCGCGGCGTGCGGCTGCGCCCGCCGGGCGAGGACCCCGACGAGCCGGTCCGGGAGGGCCACCCGTGGTCGCTGCCGGCCGTCCGCGCGCTCGCCGAGGGCCTGGACCTGCACCCGCGCCTGACGTTCCTGGTCGGCGAGAACGGCTCGGGGAAGTCGACGCTGCTGGAGGCGGTGGCCGTGGCGGCGGGCCTGAACCCCGAGGGCGGCTCGTCGAACTTCGCCTACGCCACGCGCGAGTCGCATTCCGGCCTGGGCGACGCGCTCACCGTCGTGCGTGGCACGGCGCGGCCGAGGACGGACTGGTTCCTGCGGGCGGAGAGCCTCTTCACCGCGGCGACCTACCTCGAGGAGCTGCGCAACCAGGAGGGCCCCGTCGGCGACCCCCTCGCCGCCTACGGCGGCACCTCCCTGCACGAGCAGTCCCACGGCGAGTCGTTCCTGGCCGTGGCCACCCACCGGCTCGGCCCCGAAGGCCTCTACCTCCTCGACGAGCCCGAGGCCGCGCTGTCCTTCGGTGGGCAGCTCGCGCTGCTCGCGCGGATGGAGGACCTCATCGCCCAGGGGTCGCAGTGGCTCGTGGCCACGCACTCGCCCGTCCTGGTCGCCCACCCCGACGCGCTGATCCTGCGCTGCGACGAGGACGGCGTGACGCCGATCCCCTACGACGACGTGCCCGCGGTGCGCGACCTGCGCCGCTTCCTCGCCGACCCCGAGCGCCAGGTGCGGCTGCTGCTGGAGGGCTAGAGGGGTGGCGGAGCCGGGGGCTCCTCGTCCTCGAGGATCTCGGCCAGCACGGTGCGGTCGCGCCCGGCGCCCTTGGCGTCGTAGAGCGCCTGGTCGGCGCGACGCAGCAGCTCGCGCACGGGCTCCTCGGCACCGAGCAGCGCGACGCCGGCCGACGCGGTCGCCCCGGGGGGCCCCGCCCGGCGGATGCGGTCGGCGGCGGCCGCGGCGGTGTCGACGTCGCCGCAGTCGTGCAGGACGAGGACGAACTCCTCGCCGCCGTAGCGGGCGAGCAGGTCGCCCGTGCGCAGCGCCTCCTGCCAGCCGTCGGCCCAGTCGATGAGCAGCTGGTCGCCCGCGGCGTGGCCGTAGCGGTCGTTGTAGGCCTTGAACTCGTCGAGGTCGAGCACGGCCAGCGCGAGCGAGCGCCCCGAGCGCCGCGACTTGGCCACCTCGCGGCGCAGGTGCTCGAAGAGGCTGCGGCGGTTGGGCAGGCCGGTGAGCGGGTCGGTGCGCGCCTGCTCGTGCAGGTTGGCCGCCGCGGCCGCGCGCTCCAACGCGACGCCGGCCTGGGCGCAGAGCAGGCGCAGGTAGCCGAGCGCCATCGAGTCCACGCGGGTGATCGGGCTGCTCCAACCGAGCATGAGCGCGCCGATCGGCTCCTCGCGGCCCGGGATCGGCTCGGCGAGCACGGCCTGCACGGCGAGGGCCTCGAGCTCGGGCTGGTCGACCTCGGGGTGGCCGAGGGCGAGCGGCGCGAGCACCCGACGCGACCCGCGCAGCGCCGCGACGGCCGCGTGGCGGGCGGTCCAGGGCACCGGCTCGGCGTCCGGCGCGATCGCCGCGCCGACCGCCGCGGTGAGCACGACGCCCGCGGGGGTGGGCTCCCAGAGCAGCGCGACCTCGAAGCGGGC
>CAXUES010000017.1:1776-13538 GCA_964250185.1 uncultured Solirubrobacteraceae bacterium
CCGCGAGTCCTCGCTGGAGGCGAGCAGCGTCGCGGCCTCCTCGAGGTCCTGCGGCGTGGGGGCGAGCCCGAGCGGTCCTGTGGGCTCCCGGCCCTCCTGGCTCATGACGGCACAGCATGGCGCCTCGGGAGGCGTCGCACTCGAAGGCGGATCGATCAACGCGCCGGAAGGCTGTCCGACCCCTGCTCGGCGACCTGCGCCAGCGAGAGGTCGACGAGCCACTCCACGGGCGCGCGGTCGTCCGTGTAGACCTCGCCGCCGAGCAGGCCGGGGGCCAGCCGCGCGGCGGTGGCCTCGGCCACGGGGCGCAGCGGCGCGGGCAGCGTGGGGATCTGCGCCCGCAGGCGCGCGGCGCCTGCGCCCGGGGCGTTCGTCCCCAGCAGCAGCGTGTTGACGCGCTGGCTCGGGTCGCGCAGCACGGTCCCGAACGCGGTGCCCATCGTCCTGGTCAGCACCTGCTCGAGCTTGGGCGACTCCTCGGGGTGCCCGACGTTGATGAGCAGCACGCCACCCGGGTTGAGCCGGTCGCGGGCGAGCGCGAAGAACTCCTTGGTGGTCAGGTAGAACGGGATGTAGGGCTGGCGGTAGGCGTCGACGAGGATCGCGTCGAAGCGCTGCTTGGTGCGCCGCAGCCACGGCCGCGCGTCGTCGGCGTGCGTGTGCAGGTTCGGCCCGGTCATGTCGAAGTACCTGCGACCGACGTCGAAGAGCTCCCCGTCGAGCTCGACGGCGTCCACGCGCGTGTCGGGCTGCAGCTTCCCGTAGGCCCGCGCCACCGTCCCGCCCGCGTTGCCGAGGATGGCCAGCGAGCGCGGCTGGTGCGTCAGCGCGGCGTAGGGCAGCACGCTGGGCTCGTCCCAGTAGTTGCCGGTCAGCACGGTGCCCGGCCGGTAGAGCGAGTGGATGGCCTGGCCCTCGTTGAGCTCCAGGCGCCGCGACCCGTCGGGCTCCTGCAGCACGCGGGCGTACTGGTACTCCGTCTCGTCCTCCCAGATGACCTTCCCGGTGCCCTGCGCCTTGACCAGCCCGACGGGGAGGGCCATCGCGGCGAGGATGACGGCGGGCGCGGCGGCCAGCCGCGGCGAGCGCAGCAGCAGGACGGCCACCAGGCCGAGCGCCGCGGCGAAGATGAGGAACGTGCGCTGGGTGCCCACGAACGGCACGAGCAGCAGCGAGGCGAGGAACGTCCCGAGCAGCGAGCCGAGCGTGCCGATGGCGAAGATCCGCCCCGAGGCGCTGCCCGCCTGCTCCACGGTGCCCACGGAGTCCAGCGCGAGCTTCAGCGCGTAGGGCGAGACCGTGCCCAGGAAGAGGACCGGGATCGCGATGAGCACGCTGACGGCCAGGAGCGAGCCGATGAAGGCCCCCGCGCTGATGGAGTCCAGCGCGTCGACGCTGGCCGACAGGAACGGCCCGGAGACGAACGGGACGATGGCCAGCAGCACCGCCGCGCAGAGGACGAGCTTGCCCAGGCCGCGCGCGCTGGCGCCCCGGTCGGCGAGCTTCCCGCCGATCCAGTAGCCGATCGAGAGCGCCACGAGGACCGTGGCGATCGTGTTGGCGTAGATGATCGTCGAGTCGCCGAAGAACGGCGCGAGCAGCCGCGTGGCGGCGATCTCCGCGCCGAGCGACGAGACGCCGCCGACGAAGACGACGAGCTCGATGGTCCGTCGTCCGGGCGCGGGCAACGGCCTAGTCCTCGTAGGGGACGAAGTCCTCCTTGCGCGCTCCGCAGACCGGGCAGAACCACGTGTCCGGGATGTCGCCGAACGCGGTGCCCGCGGGGATGCCGCCGTCCGGGTCGCCCTCGGCGGGGTCGTAGACGAAGCCGCACGCCTCGCACAGCCACTTCTCGGTCGCAGTCGCGGTCTCGGCCATGGCGGCAGCGTACCCGCGCTGTGGGAAGCTCCCTGCCGTGACCGACGCCCGTCCGGGACCCGAACCGCTGCGCGGCGACGCCCCCGTCGCCGTGCCCCGCGTGGCCGCCTCGGTGCTCGTCGTGCGCGGTGGCGCGAGGACGCTCGAGGTGCTCCTCGTCCAGCGCACGCACGCCGCGCGCTTCATGGCCGGCGTGTGGGTGTTCCCGGGTGGCGCGGTCGACGCCGAGGAGGGCGAGGGGGACGCCGCCCGGCGCACCGCGGCGGCGCGCGAGGTCGAGGAGGAGGCCGCGGTGCAGGTCCACCCCGCCGACCTCGTCCCCTACTCGCGCTGGATCACGCCCGAGGAGGTGAAGATCCGCTTCGACACGTGGTTCTTCCTCGTCGCGGCGCCCGACGGCGCGGTGCCCCGCGTGGACGGCGCGGAGTGCATCGACTGGCGCTGGGTCGCGCCGGCCGACGCCCTGACCGAGCAGCGCGAGGGCCGCCTGGAGCTCGTCTTCCCGACCATCCGCCACCTCGAGCAGCTCGCGCCGTTCGCCTCGGCCGACGAGCTCCTGGCCCACGCCGCGGGCCTCGAGGTCGAGCCGGTCATGCCGCGCGTCATCCACGAGGGCGAGGTCGCGCGGATCCTCCTGCCCGGCGAGCCGGGCTACCCCGACCGCTGAGCTCCGCTCAGCGCGCGGCGATGACGATGCCGTCGGGCAGCTCGACGCGCCCGGCGTGCGGCGTGCCCTCCAGCACGACCTCGGCGGCGTGGCGCTCGGCCCGCCGCCCCGTGGGCAGCCAGCCGCGCCCCGGCGGCGTGAGGATGAGCGCGTGGCCCTGGCGGCCGGCGAAGGCGAGGTCGTCCGCGGCGGCGTCGCCGGAGAAGATGCCCACGCCGAGGTCGCGCTCCAGGACGTGCGCGGCGCCCGCGCGGTCGGCGAGCACGAGGCCGACCTCGGAGATGCCGAGCAGCTCCGGCGCCGCGAAGGGGCCGGTCGCGCCGGTCGCGCCGAGCGCGCGGTGGGCGATGAGCTCGACGATCGAGCCGGCGGGGTCGTGGAAGTAGACGGCGTCGGCGTCCCAGGCGTCGAAGTGCACCACGGGCTCGTCGTGGAAGCGCAGCAGCTCGGTGCGCTCCGCCGCCCAGGCGTGGGCGGCCTCGAAGCGGTCGCCGGGCACGAGCAGCGCGACGTGGTGGAAGGGGCGCCGGGAGGGCGCGGCGGCGCGGAAGCCCAGGCGCGCGTCGCCCACGACGAAGGTGTCGGTCCCCGCCGCCGGCAGGCCGAGCGTCGTGCCGTAGAAGGCGCGCACCGAGGCGAGGTCCTCGCGGGCGGCGTCGAGCGTCAGCGCGGCGATCCGGGGTGACTCGGTGTCCTGCTCCATGGGGCCAGGCTGACACGTCGCCGGGCCGGACCGGAACTTCGCCACGGGCAGCGGGTCGGATGCAGCTGATGGCCCATCGGATCCTCCTCCTCGTCCTCGCGGCGACGCTCGCGCTGCCCGCGGGCGCTGCCGCCCAGGCGCCGACCGAGCTGCGGCTCACGCCCCAGGGCCCGGTGGTCGAGGACCTCGGCGCGACCGTGGTCGCCTCGGGCCGCGTCGCGGCGACCGCCGACCTCGTGCCGCCGCGGCTCGTCGTGCAGGCCCGCCCCGCCACGGGGCTGCCGTGCGAGGCGGGGCCGACGCCCTCCGCCGGCGGGCTCGTCGCCGACGTGCTCGTCGGCTTCGGGCCCTTCCGGGTGCAGCTGCCGTTCCGCTCGGCCGACAGCGGCGCGCTGCAGGTGTGCGGCTGGGTGACCTCCCCGCTCGGGGTGCTCGTCGCCTCCGAGGTCGAGCTCACCGTCCGGGCGCCGACCCACGCGCTCGTGCTGCAGGCGACGCCGCGTGTGCGGGCGGGCGGCCGCGCCGACGTGGCCGTCACCGGCGTCCTGGGGGCGCGGCGCCGCGTGCTCGTCCGCGTCGTCCGCGGCACGGACCCGTGCGGCGCGTCCTTCCTGGCCACCAAGGCCTCCCGCTCGTTGGGGCGCACCGTCTACCGCCGCGCGGGGCAGCTCGCCCTGCCCTACGTCACGCCGATGCTGCGCAAGGGGACCTGGACGGTCTGCGCCTACGTGCAGGAGGCGCTGCGAGACCCCGCGGCCGAGGTCGTGCTCGCGCGGACGGTCCGCGCGGGCTGACTAGGCGGCGAGGAGCACGTAGGCCTCGCCGGGCGCCGCGACCTGCGGCGCCTCCAGCAGCAGGGACTCGGAGACCGACAGGACCTCCAGGCCGCACCCGCAGTGGCAGGCGTAGGCGTAGAGCTCGTCCAGCGAGCCCGCGTGCTCCTCGGTGCCCTCCGCGCAGGCGGGGTCGGAGCAGATGAGGCGGGCGACGAGCACCCGATCAAGATGGCGCACGCCCCGGACGGATCAGCTCTCGAGGTCCTCGTGGGGCGCGGTCGGTTGGACGTCGATCGAGCGGATGAGGCCCTCGACGCCACGGCTGAAGGTCCGCCGGGCGATGACCGGGCCGTCGAGGTAGGCCGCGGTCATGGTGCCGTCGCGCAGCACGAGGAAGTGGCGGGCGGCGTTGCCCGGCAGGCTGTGCTCCGCCTGGGCGAAGGCCCGGCGGACGAGGCCGTGGTACCACCGGCGGTGCGCGGCCACGACGACGCGCACCGGGTTGTCGGGGTCCTCGAACTCCGACGCCGCGTTGATGAACGCGCAGCCCCGGAACCCGTCCCGGCCGATCTCCGCGGTGACCTCCTTGCCCAGCGCGCGCACCAGGTCGCGGCCCTCCAGGCGGTCGGCCAGAGCGACGGAGCGGTCGGCGATCGCGTCGTGGATGCCCTGGAGGTAGGCCACGACGAGGTCCTGCTTGCCCGGGAAGTGGCGGTAGAAGGTCGCCAGCGTCACCGAGCTCGAGGAGACGATGCGATCGACGCCGACGCTGCCGATCCCCTCGGCGTAGAAGAGCTGCGACGCCGTGGCCAGCAGGCGCTCGCGCGCCTCGGAGCGCTTGGCGGGGCGGGGCGTGGCCGGCGTCGGCATGGGCGCAGCCTAGGCCAAGGGGAGAGCGATCGTTCTTGACAACGCCGACCTCGGGTGGTTGGCTGCCTCCCTCCAGGAGAGAGAACGATCGTTCTCATACACCCGCCCGCCATCACGGAGCTCCCCCATGTCCACGTCCCTCGCCGCCGACCACCCCGCCCCGCTGTCGCGCGCCACGCCGCAGCGCATCGCCGTCCTGCGTGCCGTCCTGGCCCTCGTCTGGGCCGCGGCGGTGGTCCTCGCCCTCGGCGACGACGTCCCCCGCACCGGGTCCGACATCCCCGTGGCGGCGGCCCTCCTGCTCGCGGGCTACCCGCTCATCGACGTGGTCGCGTCGGTGCTGGGCGCCGGCGCCCAGGGCGCGTCCGCCCGCGTGCTGCGCATCAACGCGGCGATCGGCCTGCTCGCCGTCGTCGCCGTCGGCGCCGCGGCGCTGACCTCGGACGCCGGCGCGACCCTGGTCGCCTTCGGCGCCTGGGCCGCGGTGACCGCGCGCTCTCCACGGTCGCTGGGCTGAGCTTCGTCGCGGCGGCCGGGGGAACCGAGGCCCACCTGGGCACCCTCGGCGGCTACATGGCGCTCGGGGCGGTCCTCTTCCTGGTGTGGGCCGCGCGCAGGCGCGCGACTCGGTAGGTCAGGCCGGAACCGGCTCCCGCTCCCGCTCCGCCGTGGGCGGGGGCTGCTCGTCGTTGGGGACCCCGTCACCGTCGGGGTCGTCGTGGGAGAGCAGCCCGACGCTGTCGGCCACGAGCGACGGGTCGTCCAGCACCTGCTGGAAGCGCTCGTCGTCGCGCTCGCCGTGCCAGCCCGCGATGACCATGGTCGCCACGCCGTTGCCGATGCAGTTGGTCAGCGCGCGGCCCTCGCTCATCATCCGGTCGATCCCGACGACCAGGGCGATGCCCACGGCGATCGACTCGGCCGAGAAGAACGTGCCGCCGAAGGCCTGCAGGGACGCGGTCAGCGTCACGAGCCCCGCGCCGGTGATCCCCGCCGCGCCCTTGGAGGTGAGCACCATCAGCGCCGCCAGGGCGATCTGCTGGCCGATGGCGATGTCCTGCCCCGAGGCCTGCACGATGAACAGCGCCCCGAGCGTCAGGTAGATGCAGGTGCCGTCGAGGTTGAACGAGTAGCCCGTCGGGATGACCACGCCCACCGACGAGCGCGACGCCCCCGCGGCCTCGAGCTTGGCCAGCAGGCGCGGCAGGACGGTCTCCGAGGACGAGGTGCCCAGGATGATGAGCAGCTCGTCCTTGAGCATCCGCACGAACTTGAAGATGTTGAAGCCGCTGAGCCGGGCGACGAGGCCGAGCACCCCGAAGACGAACACGAGGCAGGTCCCGTAGAAGGTGACCATGAGCAGGCCGAGGTTGGCCAGCGAGCCCGAGCCGAAGACCGAGACCGTGTAGGCCATCCCCCCGAACGCCCCGAGCGGGGCGACCCACATGACCAGGCGGATGATCCCGAAGACGACCTGCGAGGCGGTGTTGAAGCCCTCGACCATCCGCTTGCGCTTGCGGTCGGGCAGGCCGGAGATGACCACGGCCACGAGGATCGCCAGCACGAGCACCCGCAGGATCTCGTTCTCCACGAAGGGACCGACGAAGGAGTCGGGCAGGAGGTCGTCGGTGACGAAGGCGGTGACGCCCTCCTCCTTGGGCGCGTCGGCGATCGACTCCTTGGCCTGGGCCTGCTGGCTCGCCGTGGGCTTGCCGTCGAAGCCGTCGCCGGGCGCGACGATGTTGCCGGCCAGCAGGCCGAGGGTCAGCGCGATGATCGTCGCCACCAGGAAGTAGCCCAGGGCGCGCAGCGCGAGGCCGCCCGCCTTGGCCAGGCTCCCCAGCGAGGCGATCCCGATGACGACGGTCACGAAGATCACCGGGGCGGTGATCGTCTGGATGAGCTGGATGAACGCGTCGGCCAGCCACTGGGAGCCCTCAGCGGGGCCGGGCGCCACCAGCCCGAAGGCGATCCCCAGGACGATCCCGACGATCACCCAGAACCAGAGCTGGCGCAGGACGCTCCGGGACGACGGAGCGGCGGCGGCGGGGGCGGATGCGGGGGACATCGGTGCGCGACCCTAACGGGGAGATGAGCCCCGATGCGAGCGGCCACGTGACAGGTTCGACGCAGCGTCGAACTCGCCCGGGCCCGAACCGCAACCTCCCGCGGTGCGTCACGTTGTCGTCCGCGAAGCGTCATGGAAGCCGCGCACCTCCCCGCCCACCGGACCGACCCGCTCCCCACGCTCGACGCGCTGCGGCGCCCTGCGGGGCCCCGCCTGCTGCGCCTCCGCAGCGACGAGCAGCTCGTCGCGCGCTTCCGCGCGGGCGACGACGAGGCCTTCGACGTCATCCACGACCGCTACCGCCCGCGGCTGCTGGCCTACGTGCGCCAGATGCTCGGCCCGTCGCGCGCCGACGCCGAGGACGCCCTCCAGGACGTGCTGCTGCGCGCCCACGCCACCCTGCGCGCCGACGACCGCCCCGTCGCGCTGCGGGCCTGGCTCTACCGCGTCGCGCACAACCGCTGCATCGACGTGCTCCGCCGGCCCGTCAACGCCACGGCGACGCTCGAGCTGCCCGAGACGCTCTCGGCCCGCGACGACCCCGCCCACGACGTCGAGGCGCGCGAGGACCTGCGCCGCCTCGTGGCCGACATCGGCCGCCTGCCCGAGCAGCAGCGCTCCGCCCTGCTCATGCGCGAGCTCGAGGGGCTCGGGCACGCCGACCTGGCCGCCGCGCTCGACGTCTCGGTGCCCGCGATCAAGTCGCTGCTGGTCCGGGCGCGCATCGGGCTGACCGAGGCGCGGCTGGCCCGCGACACCGCCTGCCGGGAGATCCAGCAGGACCTCGCCGTCGCGCACGACGCGGGACGCCGGCCGACCGGCCTGGTCCGCCGCCACGTGCGCGAGTGCGCGTGCTGCGCCGACTACCGCGGCGCGCTGCGCGGGCTGGACCGCCACCTCGCCGCGCTCGCCCCGGCCGGCGGTCCGTGGGCGCTGGCCGCCAAGCTCCTCGGCCTGGGCTCCGCGGGCTCGGCCGGCGGCGGCGCCGCCGTGCTCGGCGGGAGCGGGGCGGTGGCGACCTCCACCACGGTCGCCGCCGTGGGCTCCACCTCCGTCGGGATCAAGGTCGCCGCGCTCGTCTCGGCGGCGGCCGTCGCGGTGGGCGGCTCGGTCGCGCAGGCGCCGCACGTGGCCCACGCCCCACGCCCCGCGGCCACGGCGGTGAGCGCCGGCGCTCCGGCGGCGCATCCCGTCGCCACCGATCACGTGCTGCGGCCCCGTCCGGCGGCTGCGGCCGCCGCGGCGCCGGCGCGCGTCCCGCACGCTGCGCGCACCCACCGCGCTGCGCGCACCTCCGCCGCCGCGAGGCCCACCTCCACCACCGGCGCCACGGAGACGGGCGGGGCCGTCGTCGCGAGTCCCGCGGCCCCCGCCGCGCCCGGCGATCCCGTGGTGGCGCCCGCGCCCTCCGCCGACGAGGTCGCCGCCGCCACGGCGGGGAGCGTCCTCGCGCCGCAGGAGAGCGAGAGCGCGCTCGCGCCCGAGGCCGCCGTCACCGCGGCGGCGACGACGCCGGCGCCCGCCGCCACCACCGTGCCCCCCGAGGCCGTCGGCACGAGCACCGCGCCCGTCCCGCCGACGCTGCGCAGCACGCGCCCCGTGCGGAGCCCGGGCGCGCCCCTGGCCCGCGGCTAGGCCGCGGCGTCGGCCTCGACGCGCACGAAGACGAGCTCCACCTCGCCGAGACGCAGGCGGTCGCCGTCCTTCAGCGCGGCGCGCTGGACGCTGTCGTCGTTGACGAAGACCCCGTTGGCCGAGCGGTCGTCCAGCACGGAGTGCTCGTCGCCGTGGCGGATGAGCAGCGCGTGGCGACGCGAGATGGTCGCGTCCTCGATGCGCAGGTCGGCGTTGAAGCCGCGGCCGATGTGGGTGATCTCCTTGTCGATCTCGATGACCGAGACCTCCTCGCCCTCACGCAGGGCCAGGTACGTGCCCGGGGCCAGCCGGGGCACCTGGATCGCCTTGCTGCGCGACCGGGGTCCCAGCACGGAGACCGGGACGTGCAGCTGCGTGGTCTCGCCCTTGGCCGTCGGATCGGTGCTCGCCATGGAGGACATGGTGACCACTCCAGCGCACGACCCTCAAGCTCGCGTGTGCGCAGCCTGGGAGACGCCCGTGCGGTGGGGCCTCACCAGCGCGGTCGCTGGACCCCCGCGGGCAGGCGTCCCTCGTCCTCGAGCTTGTCCAGGTGGGAGGCCAACGTGACGGCCGCCGCGGGGCGCAGCGCCTCGGGCACCTCCGGCCAGCCCGCGGCCAGCAGGGCGTCGACCGTGCGCGCGCCGCCGTCCAACGCGGCGAGCACCGCCGCCTCACGGGCCAGGCGGTGGTCGCGCAGCCAGGCGATGCGCTGCGCGGGATCCTCGACGAGCGGCCCGTGGCCGGGGAGCAGCACGCGGGCATCGAGCGCGAGGAGCCGCTCAAGGCCCGCGAGGTAGCCCGCCAGCGCGCCGGGGTCGGGCGCGACGAACACCGAGCCCTCCCCCAGGACCGCGTCGCCGCTGAGCAGCGCGCGGGTCGGCGTGAGGAACGCGAGGTGGTCGGGCGCGTGGCCCGGCGTGGCGATGGCCTCCAGCGGCGCCGGCACGTCGGGGCGCCCGCGCGGGTGGCGCGCGGCAAGCAGCTCGACGCCCGGCGCGGCGTCGAGGAGCGCGTCCACGGCGCCCGCGTGGTCGGCGTGGTCGTGGGTCAGCGCGATCCCGCCGAGGCCGCCGCGCGCCGTGGCCTCCGCCAGGACCGCCGCGACGTGCGCGTCGAGGTCCGGGCCGGGGTCCACGACCCACGCGGGTTCGCGACCGACCACCCAGGTGTTGGTGCCCGAGAGGGTCAGCGGGCCAGGGTTCGCCGCGCGCACGAGCGCCACGTCGTGGGGAGCGAGCAGGTCCACGCCGGCAACTTAGGGCGCGCGGCGGGCGGTGTGCCACGCTGCCTGCGACGCCCGTGCCCGACCGCCTCTCCGCCCTCGACCACGCCTTCCTCGCCCTCGACGGCGCGACCCGGCCCCTGCACGTCGGCTTCACGCTGCGCTTCGGCGGGCCGGCGCCCTCGCTGAGCGCGCTGCGGGCGCACCTCGACGCGCGCCTCGGCCTCGTGCCGCGCTTCCGCCGGCGCCTCGCCTCCGGCCCGCTCGGCCTGGGCGGCGAGCGTTGGGCCGACGACGAGGCCTTCGCGGTGTCCCACCACGTCCAGGCCGTCTCGCTGCCCGCACCGGGCGGCGAGGCCGAGCTGCGCGCGGCGTGCGGCACGCTCCTCGCCGTGCCGCTGGACCCGACCCGCCCGCTGTGGCGCGTGGTCCTCGTGCAGGGCCTGGCCCGGGGCGAGTGGGCCATCGTGGGCCAGGCCCACCACGCGCTGGTCGACGGGGTGGCCGCCGTGGAGGTCGCCGTGCTCCTCTTCGGGCCCGAGGCCGCCGGCGCGCCCGCGACGTGGGCGCCTGACCGCGCGCCCGTCCTGGCCCACCACCTGCGCGACGCCGCCGGCGCGGGCGCCGACGCGGCCCGCGCGGTCGTGCGCGCCGCCCGCTCGGCCCGGGCCGACGCGCGCCGCGCCCCCGCCCTGCTCGAGCAGGCCACCGCGGCCATCGAGGCCCTGGGCGGCGGCACGGCGGCGCCCCTCCCGCCCACCGCGGGCGCCCGCCGCGCGGTCGCCTTCGCCTCGGTCGACCTGCGCGGCCTCAAGGAGGCCGGACGGCGCCACGGCGCGACGCTCAACGACGTCCTCCTGGCCGCGAGCGGCTCCGCGCTCGGGGCGTCCCTGCGCCGGGGCGGCGCCGATGTGGCCGCCGACGCGAGCCTGCGCGCGCTCGTGCCCGTGAGCGTCCGCGGGGACGGCGGCGCCGACGCGCTGGGCAACCGGCTCTCGTTCCTGGCCGTCGACGTGCCCACGGGGCTGCGGGGGCCGCTCGCGGCGCTGCGCGCGGTCCGCGACGCGACCCATGACGGCCCGTCGGCGCCCTCGCCGCGGCGGCCGACCACCTGCCCGCCCCGGTGCGCGCCGCCGCCGCGCGGGCGGCCTACGGCACGGCCGGCTTCGACCTCGTCGTCTCCAACGTCCCCGGGCCGCCCGTGGCGCTGGAGCTCCTCGGCCGCCCCCTGCTGAGCATCCACCCGGCCGTGCCCGTCCCGCCGGGCCGCGGGCTGAGCATCGGGGCGCTCTCCTACGGCGGGGAGCTGCACGTCGGGCTGTCGGCCGACACTGGCGTGGTGGCCGACGTCCCCCGCCTGGGCCGCGACGTGGCCGAGGCGCTGGGCGCCCTGCGCGACGCCGCCTCGGGCGCCCCGACGGCGTGGCGGGCACGGGCGCGGGCCCGGCGCGACGTCCCGGCGCCCACGCTCTCACGCACCTAGGCCGGGCTCTTGCCGCCCGGGTCGATCGTCATCTGCGGCGCCGGCCTCGCCGGGCTGTCCGTGGGGGGCGAGCTGCTCGACGCGGGCTATCCGGGCGAGCTCACGCTCGTCGACCGCCGGAGCGACCACGCCCGCGACCGGACCTGGTGCACGTGGGCCACCCCCGGCGCCCTCGGGCGCTTCGCCGACGCGGTGACCCACGCCTGGGACGCCTGGCGGGTGGTGGCCGCCGACGGCGCGGTCGCGCGGCACGCCGGCGCCGCGCACCCCTACGTCCACCTGGACCCCGACCGGGTCCACGCCCTGGGGGTCGAGCGGATCGAGCGCGCCCGCGGCGCGCGCCTCGAGCTCGGCGTCCACGTGCGCGGGATCGACCCGGAGCGCGGACGCGTGGAGACCTCCGCGGGGGTGCTCGAGGCCGATGTCGTGGTCGACGCGCTGGCCGCGGGCTCGCCGC
>CAXUES010000017.1:13548-17369 GCA_964250185.1 uncultured Solirubrobacteraceae bacterium
TGCGCGCGCTCAGCCCCGGCGAGGTCGAGCTGAGCCAGCGCTTCGTGGGCTGGGAGGTCCGCACGGAGCGCCCGGTCTTCGATCCCGGCGAGGTGGTGCTGATGGACTTCGCCGCGCTGGGCCCGGCCGCGGCCGACGACGCGCGCTTCCTCTACGTCCTGCCCTTCGGCTCCTGCTCGGCCCTCGTGGAGGACACGTCGATCGGGGAGGCCGGACCGACGCCGACCCAGCGTCGCGAGGCCCTGGGCCGCTGGCTGGACGCGGCCGGGGCGGGGAGCTGGACGGTCGAGCGCGCCGAGCGCGGCCGGATCGCCATGAGCTCGCGCGCAGTCCCCGCGGTGCTCGGCCCGCGCGGCGTCGCCGCCGGGGAGGCGGCGGGCGCGGTGCGGCCCTCCAGCGGCTACGCCTTCACCCGCATCCAGCGCCACGCGCGGTCGCTCGCCCGGGCGCTCGTCGCGGGGGAGCCGCCGCCCGCGCGGGTGGGCTCGGCGCGCGCGCACGCCCTCGACGGGCTCTTCCTGCGCGTGCTCGCACGGGATCCGGCCGCGGCGGCGGGCCACCTGCACCGCCTCGTGGCGGGCACCACGCCGGAGCGCTTCGCGCGCTTCATGACCGACGCGGCGAGCCCGGCCGACGACGCCCGCGTCCTCGCGGCGGTGCCCTTCGGACCCTTCGCGGGCGCGGCGCTGGGCGTCCGGTGAGCGCACGCGACGTGGCGGGTAGCCGCAGTCGATGAGCACGAGTGAGGTCGACGTCGTCGTCATCGGGGCCGGTCCGGCCGGCGAGGTGCTCGCCGGCCGGCTCGCGGCGGGCGGGCTCGAGGTGGCGATCGTCGAGCGCGAGAACGTCGGCGGGGAGTGCTCCTTCTGGGCCTGCATGCCCTCCAAGGCGCTCCTGCGCCCGCACGAGGTCCTCCAGGAGGCCGGCCGGATCCCGGGCGCCGCTGCGGCCGTGACCGGCACCCTCGACGTGGCCGCGGTCTTCGCACGCCGCGACGAGGTCGTCCACGACCTCGACGACTCGGCGCAGGTGCCGTGGTTGGAGGACAACGGCATCGCGCTGCACCGCGGGGCGGGCCGGCTGACGGCCGAGCGCACCGTCGCCGTCGGCGACACCGAGCTCGTCGCGCGCCGTGCCGTCGTGCTGGCCACGGGCTCCACCGCGGCCGTGCCGCCGATCCCCGGGCTGCGCGAGGCGCACCCGTGGACCAACCGCGAGGCGACCACCGGCAGCGTCGTCCCCGACCGCCTGCTCGTCCTCGGCGGCGGCGTCGTCGGCGTGGAGATGGCCACGGCCTACCAGTCCTTCGGCAGCCGGGTGACGGTGGTGCAGGGGGCGCCGGAGCTCATGCCGGGCCACGAGCACTTCGCCTCCGAGCAGGTCGCGGGGGCGCTGCGCGACGAGGGCGCCGAGGTGCTCCTCGACGTCAAGGCCACCGAGGTCCGCCGGCCCGGCGGCCCGGGCACCGAGGTCACGCTGATCCTCGACGACGGCCGCGAGCTCGTCGGCGACGAGCTCCTCGTCGCGACGGGGCGCACGCCGAACACCGCCGAGCTCGGCCTGGACAGCGTCGGCGTGGAGCCGAACGAGCACGGCTACGTCGATGTGGGCGACGACCTGCGGGTGGCCGGCCACGACTGGCTCTACGCCATCGGCGACGTCAACGGCCGCGTGCTGCTCACCCACATGGGCAAGCACCAGGGCCGCCTGGCCTCCGACACCATCCTGGGCACGGAGCGCCGCCTGCGGACGGTGGGCGACGGCGCCGCGTCGCCGCAGGTCGTCTTCTCCGACCCGCAGGTCGCCGCGGTCGGCCTGACCGAGGCCGCCGCGCGCGACGCCGGCGTCGACGTGCGCTGCGTGGAGGTCGGCACGAGCGCGAACGCCGGCGGCTCCTTCGTCGGCCGCGGCGCGACGGGCACCGCCAAGCTCGTGGTCGATCAGGGCCGCGGCGTCGTCGTGGGCGCGACCTTCACCGGCGCCGAGGTCGCGGAGTCGCTGCACGCCGCGACGATCGCGGTGGTCGGCGAGGTCCCGCTGGAGGACCTCTGGTACTCGATCGCCTGCTTCCCGACGCGCAGCGAGCTGTGGCTGCAGCTGCTGGAGGCCTACGGGCTGTAGTCGCGCCCGAGCAGCGCCATCGCGGCGGCGCGACCGGGGATCCCGGAGACGCCGCCGCCGCGCCGGGCGCCCGCGCCGCAGAGCAGCAGGCGCGGGTGGGCGGTCTCCACACCCCAGGTGCCCACCTCGTCCGGGCGCTCCGCCCACGGCCAGCGCAGGTCGCGGTGGAAGATGTGCCCCGCGGGCAGACCGAGGTCGGACTGCAGGTCGGCGGGGCTGGAGGCCTCCAGGCACGGGCGGCCCTCGGCGTCGCGCAGGAGGACGTCCTCCAGCGGCTCGGCCAGGACGTCGTCGAGCGCCGCGCGCGTGGCGGCGAGCGCGGCGGCCTTCGCGCCCTCGGGGTCGCGCGCGAAGAGGCGCGCCGGCGCGTGCAGCGCGAAGCACGTCAGCGTGTGGATCCCCGCCCGTCGCAGGCCCTCGCCGAGGATCGACGGGTCGCTCAACGAGTGGCAGTAGAGCTCGCTCGGCAGGAGCGCCGGGACGTCGCCCGCGGCCGCGGTGGCCCGCGCGGCCTCGAGCTCGGCGTAGCCCTCGTGGACGTGGAAGGTCCCGCTGAAGGCGTCGCGCGGATCCACCGCGGCGTCGCGCAGGCGGGGCAGGCGCCGCAGGAGCATGTTGACCTTGAGCTGGCTGCCCTCGGGCGCGGCCTCCCCCGCCGTCCGCGACGGCGACGCGCCCCCGGCGGCGAGCAGCGCGTCGAGCACGGCGGGCGCGCAGCCCGCCACGATGTCGTCGGCCGTGGAGACCTGCTCGCGGCCATCCGCGTCGGTCCACGCGACCTCCCCGCCGAGCGGGTCGATCGCCGTCACCGCCGCGCGGGTGCGCAGGTCGGCGCCCGCGGTCCGCGCGGCGGCCTCCAGCGCGCCGGACACCGCGCCCATGCCGCCGACGGGGACGTCCCAGTCGCCCGTGCCGCCGCCGATCACGTGGTAGAGGAAGCAGCGGTTCTGGCGCAGGTCGGCGTCGCGGGCGCCCGCGAAGGTCCCGATGAGCGCGTCGGTGAGCACGACACCGCGGACGAGGTCGTCGGCGAAGCGCTCCTCGATCGTCGCGCCGAGCGGCTGGTCGACGAGCGCGTCCCAGAGCTCGTCGTCGCCGAGGCGGGCGCGGACGTCGTCGCGGGCGCGCAGCGGCTCCAGCAGCGTCGGCGCCAGCGCGCGGGCCAGGCGGCCCGTGCCGTCGTAGAAGGCCTCCCACGCCGCGTGGGTGGCCGCGCCACCGGGACGGGCGGCGAACGACGCCGCGGTGCGGGCGCGGTCGGCCGCGTCGACCAGCAGCCCGCCGTCGCCGTCGGGGGTGTAGGAGCTGATCCGCCGGCGGCGCAGCTCGAGGTCCAGCCCGAGCTCGGCGACGATCTGCGCGGGCAGCAGCGAGACGAGGTAGGACCAGCGCGAGAGGCGCGCGTCGATGCCCTCGAAGACCTCCTGGGAGGCCGCCGCCCCGCCCAGGTGCGCGGCCTGCTCGAGCAGGAGCACCGACCGTCCGGCCCGCGCGAGGTAGGCCGCGGCGGTCAGCGCGTTGTGACCCGACCCGATGACCACGACGTCTCGACAGATGATGGGCGGGGAGGAGACGCCGTAGAGATGCCGGTCGACGGGCCGGCCTAACCCCAGCGTCAGGTCGATGCGTCCCTGCTGCCCGAAGCCGGGGATGGGCTGGCCCGTCCGGGCGTCCAGGCAGATCAGGTAGCGTCGCCGGTG
>CAXUES010000018.1:0-1515 GCA_964250185.1 uncultured Solirubrobacteraceae bacterium
GCACCTGCGTGCGCGCGAGGTTCGCCCGGTCGGGGCCCAGCATCGAGGGACCGTCGACGATGTCCTCCCAGGAGCCCGGGGCGTGGAAGCCGCAGATGAGCGTGCCGTCGGGCGCCGTGCCGAAGGACCACTCGAGCTTGTTGCGGTAGCCCCACTGCTCCTCGGCCGGGACGATCTCCTCCATGACGAAGCCGTCGAGCTTGCCGATGCGCCGCAGCGCGTCCTCCACCTGGGCCTGCTTCTCGGCGAGCTGGCGCTCGTAGGGCAGCACCTGCCAGGCGGCGCCGGGATGGGGGGCGCGGGCCTCGATGCGGTCCGGCGACGGCTCGAGGACCTCGAGCAGGCGCGCCTCGCCGTAGTGGCGCTTGCGCTTGGTCACCCGCACGCGGACGCGGTCGCCCGGGACGGTGCCCCCGACGACGAAGAGCACGTAGCCCTCGTGGCGCGCGACGCCGTTGCCGCCGTGGGCGAGGGCGTCCACCGTCACCTCGAGCTCGGCGGCGGGCTCGGGGCGTGCGGGACGGGGCGAGGCGGTCGACATCGCCGCCCATGGTGGCAGCGCGGTGCCGCCGCCTCCGCGGGCGCTAGGCGCTCAGGCGCTTGTCGATCGCCGCGAGGACGCCCTTGCGGTCGCGGGTGCGCTCCTCGTGGGAGCGCAGCACGCGCAGCTCCGGCGGGCTGAGGCGGTCCAGCTGGGCCGTGACGTCCTTGACGTTCAGGCTGTCGTAGTCCTCGATGGGGAGCGCCTCGGCCTTCGGCTTGGGGGCCTTCGGCGTGGCCTTGCCCTTGGGCTTCTCGGCGGCGGGCGCCTTCGGCTTGGCCTTGGCCTTCGCGGCCGGCTTGGCCTTCGCGGCGGGCTTGGGCTCCTCGGCCTTGGGCTCCTCCTTGGCCTTGGGCTCCTCCTTGGGGGCCTCGGACTCCGGCTCCGGCTCCGGCTCCGGCTCGGGCTCGGGCTCGAGCTCGGGCTCGGGCTCGGGCTCCGGCGGGAGCACCCCGACGGCGCGGCCCGCGCGCTCGACCTCGCGCGCGACGAGCTCGGCGGCCTTGCCCGCGGCGGTGTTGCGGTCCGAGCGCGAGCGGCCCAGGAGCTGCTCGAGGTCGGAGATGACGTCGGCGGCCTGCTGGCGGCCCGTGCTGACCAGGCCCGAGACGAGCTCCTCGGCGTCCTGGCGGGTCATGCGCCCGCGGCTCACCGCCTCGTCCATGGCCTCCTGGATGCGGTTCGCCGTCAGGACGACGCCGCCCTGCAGCAGCTCGCGCAGCTGCGAGAGGCTCGCCTTGAGCGCCGCGTCGCGGTCGGACTGCGCCGCGCGGGTGCCGCGCCCGCTGGGCTTCTTGGACTCCGCCATCGGCCTGACGCTACCCCAACGCCGTCCGGGGGTAGGCCACGGTGGTGCGCCTGCTCACGTGGAACCTCTTCCACGGCCGCGCGCTCCCCGCGGCCCACCGCGACCTGAGCGCGGAGTTCGCCGCCGCGCTGCGCCGCTGGCGGTGGGACGTCGCCCTGCTGCAGGA
>CAXUES010000018.1:1525-5246 GCA_964250185.1 uncultured Solirubrobacteraceae bacterium
GCGATCTCGCGCTGGAGGTCGAAGGTGAGGCGGTCCTCGGCGCGGCCTGCGACGCCCACGCCCGCACGGCGCTCACCTCGCGCAACCAGCTCCCATGGGTGCGCCGCGCGATCGCCCGGCGCGATCCCGAGCTGCTGAAGTCGGGCGGCGGCGGCGCCAACGTGCTCCTGGTGCGCGGGCCGGCGCCGCGGGCCCACGAGCGTGCGGTCCTGCGCCTGCGGCCGGAGCGCCGCGTCGTCCAGGCCGTCGACCTCGGCGAGCTGGGCTGGGTGGCCAACCTCCACGGGCAGGTCCGGCCCGCGACCGCCGCGCGCGACGACCTGCGCCGCGCCGGCGAGGCGCTCGAGCGCTGGGCGCCCCATGACGGGCCCGTGCTGCTCGGCGGCGACTGCAACCTGCCCGAGCCGCGCGTGCACGGCCTGGCGCACCTCGGCGGCCACTGGGTCGACCACGTCCTCGGGCGCGGCTGGCGGCGCGTGGGCGCCCTCATGACGCCGGAGCGCCACGGCCTCTCCGACCACGCGCCGGTGCTGCTCGCGCTCGAGCGCACCTGAGCGCCGGCGGGGGTCAGGAGCGCGGACGCATCCCGAACCCCTGCAACGCGCTGAGGGCGCGCTCCCCGAACGTCCCCGCCGCCGGCACCCGCCCGAGGCGGACCGCCGCCTCGTAGCGGTCGCAGAACGCGCGCGCCCGCCAGATGCGCTCCCCCGGCGGGTCGAGCACGACGAAGAGGACGACCGGGAGCACGAGACGGCGCCCCGACCGCGGGTGGCCGTCGAGCCCGCCCGTGTCGTGGCCGGCCAGCGACAGCGGCACGCACAGGTGCCCGCCGTCGTGCAGGGCGGGCCCGGTCACCGTGATGGCCACGTCGGGCACGCCGCGCCAGAGCCGCGCGGCGTGGCCGCCGAGCGCCTCGGGGCCGGTCAGGCCCGGGCCGACGAAGGGGTCCTCGTAGTGCACGTCGGCGGAGCAGCACGCGGCGAACGCCGCGCCGTCGCGGCCGGCCCAGGCCGCGAGGAACGCGTCGAGGACCGCGGTGGGGGCCGGATCGCTCAGCCGAAGTCCGCCCGGCCGTCGGGGCTCGTCGAGGCCTCGGCGTGCAGGCGCCGCGGGATGCGCCCGGCGCCGCGGGCCAGCCGGCCGCCCTCGACGCCCGCGCGGATGGCCGCGGCCATCGCGACCGGGTCCTGCGCGCGGGAGATCGCGCTGGCGCACAGGACGGCGTCGCAGCCGAGCTCCATCGCCAGGGCGGCGTCGCTCGCCGTGCCCACGCCGGCGTCGAGGACCACCGGGACGGTCGCCTGGTCGACGATGAGCGACAGGTTGTACGGGTTGCGGATCCCCATCCCCGACCCGATCGGCGAGCCCAGCGGCATGACCGCGATGCAGCCGACGTCCTGCAGGCGCCGGGCGAGGACGGGGTCGTCGGTGGTGTAGGGCAGCACCTGGAAGCCGTCGGCCACGAGCTCCTCGGCCGCGGCGAGCAGCTCGACCGCGTCGGGCAGGAGGGTGCGCTCGTCGCCGATGACCTCGAGCTTGACGAGGTCGGTCTCGAAGGCCTCGCGGGCGAGCTTGGCGGTGAGCACCGCGTCGCGCGCGGTGAAGCAGCCCGCGGTGTTGGGCAGCAGCTCGACGCCGGCGTCGGCGAGGACGTCCACGAGCGAGCCGCGCTGCGCGGCGTCGATGCGCCGCAGCGCGACGGTGACGAGCTCGGAGCCGCTGACGCGGATCGCGTCGCCGAGCGTCTCCAGGCGCGTGAAGCCGCCCGTGCCGAGCAGCAGCCGCGAGACGTAGGTCCGCGTCCCCAGGACGAGCGGGTCGGCGGCGGTCTGGGTCATGGGCTCCATGGGGCTCACCCTCCCTGGACGGCGTTGAGGACCTCGACGCGGGAGCCGTCGCGCACGACGGTCTCCTCCCAGGCCGAGCGCGGCACGACGTCGTGGTCGATGGCCACCGCGACGCCCGTGCGGGGCGCGCCGAGCAGCGCGACGAGCTCGGCCACCGTGGTGCCCTCGTCGAGGTCGTGGGGCAGGCCGTTGACGGCGACGCTCATGCGGCCACCTTCGTGTCGGAGGTCAGGAAGCGCCCGGGCTGCAGCGCCGCCGGGGCGGGCACGCCGTCGAGCTCGCCCAGCACGAGGTCGGCGGTGGCCGGGCAGAGCAGGATGCCGTTGCGGTGGTGGCCGCAGGCGTAGGTCACGCCGTCGTGGGTGCCGATGAGCGGCGTGTTGTCCGGCGTGCCCGGGCGCAGGCCGGCGAGCATCTCGACGACCTCGAGCTCCAGGACGCCCGGCACGAGCTCGCTCGCGTCGCGCAGGAGCTCGTGGATCCCGCCGGCGGTCATGGCGGTGTCGAAGCCACGTTCCTCCATCGACGCGCCGAGCACGACCTCCACGCTGCCGTCGGCGGCCGGGGCCCGCGGGACGAGGTAGCCCCCCTCGTAGCGCACGGTCCGCCCCAGGAGCGGCTCGCCGCGCAGGCGCAGTGTCTGGCCCTTGACGGGACGGACGGGGAGCGCGGGGAGGCCGGCCAGGCCACCCGCCCAGGCACCCGTGGCCACGACGACGCGGCCCGCGCGGACGACCACGTCGGCGCAGGTCACCGCGCCCGGCGCGACGGCGAGGACCTCGGTGCGCTCGCGGATCTCCACCCCGGCCAGTCGGGCCGCGACGGCCAGCGCGGCGACGAGCAGGCGCGGATCGGCCTGGTGGTCGTCCGGGGCGAGGAAGGCGCCGCGCACCGTCGGGGCCAGCGCGGGCTCCAGGCGCCGCGCGGCGCTGGGCAGCAGCCGCTCCACGGCCACGCCGAGGTCGGCGCGGACCGCGCGCTCGCGCTCCAGCGCCTCGGCCTCGTCGCGGTCGCGGGCCACGACGAGCGTGCCCGTGGTCCGGTAGCCGGCATCGAGCCCGGAGGCGTCCCCGAGCTCCTCCGCGAACGCGGGCCAGCGCGCAGCGCTGGCCAGGCCGAGCTCGAGCAGGGCGCGCTCCCCGGGGTCGGCCTCGGCCACGGGGGCGAGCATCCCCGCGGCGACGCGCGTGGCGCCCGCGCCGACCACGTCGCGCTCGAGCACGAGGACGGACTGCCCGCGGGCGGCCGCCCGCCAGGCGACGGCCAGGCCGATGACCCCCGCGCCGAGGACGACGACGTCGGGGTGGGCGGTGGATGGGCGGTCGGTCAACGCGGTGCCTCGCTTCGCCGGCATGACCCGGATCAGCTCGTGACGGTCGGGGCTGACTGCCCCCTCTCAGCCGCGGACGCGGCTCCCGTAGGAGCCTCCGAGCCTAGCCCGGGCGCGCGCGGGACACGAGGCGTTGCGAAGATGGACGCCAGCCATGGACGCCCGCCTCGCCGACGCCCGGCTCTACCTCGTCTGCCCGCGCGTGGAGCCAGCGCGCCTGCGCGCGGCGCTCGACGGCGGCGTCGACCTCGTGCAGCTGCGGATGAAGGGCGCCTCCGACGACGACGTCCTGCGCGAGGCGGCCTGGATGGCCGAGGCCTGCGCCGCGCGCGGCGTGCCCTTCCTGCTCGACGACGACCCCGCGCTGGCCGCCCGGGCGCAGGCCGACGGCGTGCACGTCGGCCAGGACGACGCCCCCGTCGGGGTGGCGCGCGAGGCGCTGCCCTCCGGGAGCATCGTCGGCCTGAGCACCCACGCCCCCGCCCAGCTCGCCGCCGGCCTGGAGGCCGCGCCCGACTACCTCGCCACCGGCCCCGTCTGGGCC
>CAXUES010000018.1:5256-16064 GCA_964250185.1 uncultured Solirubrobacteraceae bacterium
CGACCAAGCCCGGCCGCGCCGCCGTCGGCCTGGACTACGTCCGCCACGCGGCCGCCCACGCCGGCGCGACGGCGTGGTTCGCCATCGGCGGCATCGACGCGGAGAACGTCGGGGACGTGGTCGAGGCGGGCGCCGAGCGCGTCGTCGTCGTCCGGGCGATCGTCGAGGCCGCCGACCCCGCGGCCGCCGCGGCCGCCCTGCGCGCCGCCGTCGTGCAGCGCCCGCTCACCGAGGCCCATGGGCGCGCGTAGCCGCAAGCGCGTCCGCGGCGGCCGCCCCGGCACGCCGCCGCCCGCCGAGCCCGAGCTCCCCCGTGGCAGCACCGAGGAGCTGCTGACCCGCGGGCAGCGCCGCTCCCTCGAGGACGACCGCCTGCGCGCGTCGCTCGTGCCGCTCGCCCCCGGGGAGCGCCCGACGGCGCTGCTCGTGGCGATCGGGGTCGCGGTCGTGCTCGGCCTGGGGCAGCTCCTCCTCGGCCTGGCCGGCGTGTCGATCGGGGGGACCAAGCCGGCCTTCAGCGGCGTCGTCGGCTTCTCCGGGATCGTCCTCATCGCGGCCTGGGGGATGTGGACGCAGCGCTACTGGGCCGTCCTCGGCTTCCAGTGCCTGCTGGCCATCGTCGTGGTCGCGTTCGCGCTGCTGCTCTTCACCGCCTCGAGCCTGTCGGCGGTCCCGATCTCGCTGTTCTTCATCCTCGCGCCGGGCTTCCTGTTCTGGAAGCTCGTGCGCGTGCTCGCGCGCATGCAGGTGCCCGAGCGCCCCGGGAGCCGGGCTTAGCACAGCGCCGGATACGCTGGACCCATGGCCGACACCACGTATGACTGCGTCGTGATCGGTTCGGGTCCCGGGGGCTACGTCGCCGCGATCCGAGCCGCTCAGCTGGGACTCAAGACCGCGGTGATCGAGAAGGACAAGGTCGGCGGTCGCTGCCTCAACTACGCGTGCATCCCGGCCAAGGCGGTCCTCCGCGTCGCCGACGTCGCGCAGGAGATCCGCGAGGCGGCCGACTTCGGCATCACGGTGTCAGAGCCGGAGATCGACTTCGCCGGCGTGACCGCGCGGCGCGAGAAGGTCGTCTCGACGCTCACGGGCGGCGTGGCCGGCCTCTTCAAGAAGAACAAGATCGACGTCATCGAGGGCTCCGGCTCCGTCACCGCCGAGGGCAAGGTCAAGGTCCAGGGCGCTGCGCAGGACGGCCTCGAGCTCACCGCGACCAAGGGCATCATCCTGGCCACGGGCTCGGTCAAGCAGCCCATCCCCGGCACGCAGTTCGGCGGGCGCGTCATCGGCACCGAGGAGGCGTGGGGCTTCGACGAGCTCCCCAAGACGCTCGTCGTGGTCGGCGCGGGCGCGTCGGGCACCGAGATCGCCTCGGCCTACGTGCGCCTCGGCGTCGAGGTGCGCCTCTTCGAGGGCCTCGACCGCGTGCTGCCCACCGAGGACGCCGACATCTCCAAGGTCGCGCTGCGCACCTTCAAGAAGCAGGGCATCAAGGTCGCCGTCAAGACCTTCGTGGAGAACGTCCGGTCCCACGACGACAAGGTGACCTTCACCGCCGGCGGCGAGGACCTCGAGGCGGACTACCTGGTCATCGCCGCGGGCCGCGCGCCCGACGTCGAGGGGCTCGGGCTGGACGTCGCGGGGATCGCGCTCGACGAGCGCGGCCGCCTCATCGAGGTCGACGGCGCCCAGCGCACGAACGTCGCGAACGTCTACGCGATCGGCGACCTCGTCCACGGTCCGGCGCTCGCGCACAAGGCCTCCGACGAGGGCATCATCGCCGCGGAGGCCATCGCCGGGAACGAGACGCACCCCATCGTCTACCCCGACGTCCCCCGCGCGACGTTCTGCCTGCCCAACGTGGCCTCGTTCGGCCTCACCGAGGAGCAGGCCCGCGAGCAGGGCTACGACGTCGTGGTCGGCAAGGTCCCCTACGGCGCGGTCGGCGCCGGCACGGTCTACGGCGACCGCTCCGGCATGGTGAAGATCATCGGCGACAAGAAGTACGGCGAGCTGCTCGGCGGGCACATCGTCGGCGCCAAGTCGACCGAGCTCATCCAGGAGCTCGTCAACGCCAAGTCGCTCGAGGGCGGCTACGCCGAGGTCGCGCGCATGGTCCACGGCCACCCGACGATGTCGGAGGCCGTGATGGAGGCCGCGCGCGATGCCGATGGTTGGTTGATCCACGGCTGACGGCTATCTCCCGCCCCGCTCCGCGACCTTGGCGAGGACCTGCATGAGCAGGCCGGTCCAGGGGCCGTAGGAGACCCGCAGGAGCGCCTCGAGCGGCGGGGAGGCGACGAGGTCGGTGCCCAGCACCGACCCGCCGCCCGTCTCGGCCGCGCGCACGCGGTGGATGAGCTGCACCGGGCCGACCTGCCACGTCCAGGACTCGCCCGGCACGACCCGGGTGACCGTCGCGGGGATCGGCACGGCCCAGAGCAGGCGGGCGGCGCCGCGGGCGCCCTCGCGGACCTCGGGCGCGCCGAGGCCCCACGCGCCGCGCAGGTGCGGCGACCACTCGTGCCAGCGGGCGGGCTCGGCGAGCAGCGACCAGACCTCGGCGGGCGGGGCGGCGCTCGTGGCGTCGTAGGAGAGCATGGCCCCGGGCTACCCGGGGCCGTGGGGCGCGGGTGCGCCTAGCCGCCGGGCGGCGGCGTCGGGGCGCCGGTGAGCCCGTCCACGAGCCCCGACACCAGGCCGGTCGTGCCCGAGAGGACGTCGCCCACGGTGCCCGTGGTGGCGCTGACGGTGGGGCCGAGCGAGGGGACGACGGCGCCCACCGCCTGCGCGGCGGTCTCGCCGACGGCGGAGACGGTGCCGTCGAGGCCGTCGCCGAGGTCCCGGATCGGCTGGGTGCTCACCACGACGCTCACCGGGGTGCCCGGCACCGTCACGGGGAGCGGGGTGCTGACGGGCGCCACGACGGGGGCCGGCGCGCTCGGCGCCGGCGTCGGCGCGGGGACGCTCGTGACCGGCGTCGGCGTCGGCGTCGCGGGCGTCGGCGTGTCCGGACGGGAGGGCTGCGCCTCGACCTCGGTCGGGGGCCGCGTGGGCTCCTTCGTGGTCGTGGTGGTGACGGGCGCGGGCAGGCGGATCGGCTCGCTCGGCGCCGAGGTCGACGACGCGACCGCGGTGGGCAGGACCGCCGGGACGGCCTGCGCGGCGACGTCACGTCCACGCCTGGCGCCGGTGGCCGCGCGGTCCCGCGCGACCGCACGCGACGCGACGCGGCGCGCGCCGCCCACGGGTGCCACGCCGATCACGATCGGGGCGGGGACGTCCGCCGTGGCCGGGGCGGCGTCGTCGTCCCCCGGGACGGTGGCCGAGGCGGACGCGAGCTCCTGCTGGCCCATGCCGAACGAGGCGGCGACGCCCGGCAGGCCCCGGAAGCCGATGAGCGCGCTGACCACGGCGAGCGCGATGGTGCCCGCGAGCACGAGCGCCATGCTCGCGCCCACCGACGCCACGACCGCCCTCGTCCCACGCACTCCGAGCACATCGGCGCGCGAGCGATCGGGCTTGAGGGGCTCCACGTCAGTGCCCCTGCTGGGCCGGGTTGTCGGGGCCCGCGATGAACGCGTTGGACTGCTGGTCGCGGTCCAGGCGCACGGTCGGCACCGACTCGGACGTGTCCACGAAGAGGCACAGGTTGCGGTCGCGGCCCGCCTCGCTGCGCACGCACGTGCGGTAGAAGTGGTCGCCCGCCTTCCAGACGCTCTCCGTGCCGATCATCGGGTGCAGGTCGGCGCGCTGGTCGAGGATCCACGTGCGCGCCGCGGCCAGGCCGCGGGCGTAGTCCTCGTCGCCGGCGCGGACCGACGAGCGGTGCACCACCCCGCCCACGAGCAGCAGCGCGGCGAGGCCGAGCATGATCGCGCTGGCCATGCGGTCGCGCGCCACGTGCGTCGGGACCGGCGCGGACCGGTCGGCGCGGCGCCGGCGGTGGCGGCGGACCACCACGACGACCGGGGCGACGATCGCCACGACGACGAGGTTGAGGAAGGCGGCCAGCAGCAGGCCCCCGACGAGGTCGGCGCCGTGCTCCCCGGCGACCGGCAGGCGGTTGAGCAGCACGGCCTCGGCGAGCACGAGCACGACGAACAGCGGCGCCTGCGTCGCGCCGCGCAGGCGCCAGCGCAGACGCGCGAGCCACAGCCGCTCCTGCGGCGGGCTGTTCGGGCCGGCCGGCATCCCGGCAGCCTACCCCCGGAGCGCCTCGGCGTCGCCACGGCGACGTGCCATGCTGGGAGCGAGCCATGGGACGCGACGACGAGCTCTGGGTGGTCCGCCTCGGCACGCGCCGCTGGCGCGAGGTGGCCGACCTGCAGGAGCGCGCGCGCGAGCTGCGCCTGGCCGGCGCGGTCCCCGACCTGCTGCTGCTCTGCGAGCACCCGCCCACGTACACGCGCGGGCGCCGGCGCGACCGCGAGCAGGACCTGCCCTTCGGCCGCGAGCACTGGGAGCGGCTGGGCATCGAGGTCGAGGACGCGCCCCGTGGCGGGCACGTCACCTACCACGGCCCGGGGCAGCTCGTGGGCTACCCGATCATGCGCACCGACCGGCCCGCGGACTTCGTCCACACCATGCAGGACGTGCTCGTCGCCTCGCTGCAGGAGCGCGGGGTCACGGGCGCCCGCTCGCGGTGGGACGAGGGCCCCGCCTTCACGGGCGTCTGGGTCGGGGAGCGCAAGATCGCCTCCATCGGCATCCACGTCTCGCGCGGGGTGACCTCGCACGGCTTCGCGGTGAACGTCGCCAACGACCTCGCGCCGTTCGACTGGGTCGTGGCCTGCGGCCTGCCCGGCACCCAGATGACGTCGATGGCCCTCGAGCTCGCCGACGCGTGCCCGGCCGACCCGGTCGAGTGCCTCGCGCGCACGACCGCGCACCGCTTCGCGCAGGCCCACGGACGCCGGCAGCGCCTGGTCTCCCCCGCGCGGGCGGGCCTCGAGGCCGCGGTCGCTAGCGTCTCGCCCTAGCCATGGCGACTCCCACGACCGACCGCCCGCTGCAGACCCGCTCGCGCAGCAACCCGGGCGGGATGGACGTGCTGAAGGTCCTCGGGACCGACGTCCACGCGCTCACCGACCGCAAGCCGTCCTGGTTCAAGGTGCCGGCGCCGGGTGGCTCGAAGTTCCGCGAGCTCAAGCGGACGATCGAGGCCGAGGGCCTCAACACCGTCTGCAAGGAGGCCAACTGCCCGAACAT
Source organism: uncultured Solirubrobacteraceae bacterium (assembly GCA_964250185.1). GTDB lineage: Bacteria > Actinomycetota > Thermoleophilia > Solirubrobacterales > Solirubrobacteraceae > Paraconexibacter. The sequence goes on from CAXUES010000018.1 coordinate 10,468, forward strand.
CGGGGACTGCTGGGAGCGCGGCACCGCGACCTTCATGATCCTCGGTGAGACGTGCACGCGCCGCTGCGGCTTCTGCAACGTCCAGACGGGCAAGCCGACCTGGAACGACCCGCTCGAGCCCGCCCGCGTCGCGCGCTCCATCGCGAAGATGGGCCTGCGCCACGCGGTCATCACCTCGGTCGACCGCGACGACCTGCCCGACTACGGCGCGCGCATCTGGGCCGCGACGATCGAGCAGACCCGCCGCCAGGCGCCGCGCTGCAAGGTCGAGGTGCTCACCCCGGACTTCCGCGGCCAGGAGATGCCGCTGGCCACGGTCCTCGCTGCGCGGCCCGACGTCTTCAACCACAACGTCGAGGTCGTCCCGCGGCTCTACTCGATCGCCCGCCGCGGCTCGACCTTCGAGCGCTCCACCCGGGTGCTCGACAACGCCAAGGAGATGGCCGGCGACGCCGTCAAGACGAAGTCGGGCCTGATGGTCGGCCTGGGCGAGTCCTTCGATGAGGTGGTGGACACCCTGGGCATCCTGCGCGAGCGTCAGGTCCAGATCATCACGATCGGCCAGTACCTGCGCCCGACCGAGCGCCACCTGCCCGTCGTGCGCTACTGGCACCCCGACGAGTTCGAGGCGCTGCGCGTCGAGGGGATGAAGCTGGGCTTCGACCACGTCGCCGCCGGCCCGCTCGTGCGCTCGAGCTACCACGCCGACGAGCACCTCCAGCAGGACGAGCCCGGCGTGGGACCGCTCGCCGCCTAGCCGCCTAGGCTCCAGCGGGCCGTGTTCCCGCTCAAGGACGACATCCCGACGACGCGCTTCCCCGTCGTCACCGTCGCGCTCATCGCGATCAACGTCATCGTCTACCTGCTCCTGCAGCAGAAGACCGGGGGCGGGATCGGGATCGACCTGAGCGGCAACTCGCTCGATCCGAGCGCGCTGGGCGACTACGCGGCGATCCCGTACGAGATCAGCCACCCCGGCGACCACTGCGACTACATCGCCCAGGCGGGGCAGTACGCCTGCCAGGGCATGGCGGGCGTCTCCGGCGAGGCGTCGAACCAGCTGCCGACCTGGGCCACCGCGTTCACCGCGATGTTCAGCCACGCCGGGCTGCTGCACCTCGGCGGCAACATGCTCTTCCTGTGGATCTTCGGCAACAACGTCGAGGACTCCATGGGGCGCGTGCGCTACCTCGCCTTCTACCTGCTCTGCGGCCTGGGCGCCCTGGCCGCGCAGGTGCTCGTCGAGCCCAACGCGGCGGTGCCGACCCTCGGGGCCTCCGGCGCCGTCGCCGGCGTGCTGGCCGGCTACCTCGTGCTCTACCCGCGGGCCAAGGTGCTCACGGCGGTGTTCATCGTCATCTTCTTCGCCTTCATCCGGATCCCCGCGTTCCTGTTCCTGCTCGTGTGGATCGGCCAGCAGGTCCTGTTCGGGTACTTCGACCTCACGGCGCCCGAGGGCGGCGGGGGCGGCGTGGCCTACTTCGCCCACATCGGCGGCTTCGTGGTGGGGCTGGCGCTGATCAAGCTCTTCGCCCAGCGCCGCAACCCCTACGCGGACGCGCCCCGCATCCCGGTCCACTGACCCCATGGCCCGCCGCTTCGCGCTCGTCAGCGCCCTGGGCTTCCTCGTGCTCCTCGCCGCCCTGACGATCTTCGTGCTCGTCACCTCGGGCCCCGACGTGCTCGTCCTGCTGTCGCTCGTGGTGGTCGCCTGCTTCACCTCCGGCGTGGTCGGCGCGTTGCGCCACCCGCCGGAGTGAGCTCTACCCTCCCTCGCCCGATGTCGCGGCTCGTCCACGTCGCCGCCGGCCTCCTCGTCCTCCTCCTGCTCGCCGGCTGCGGCTCGAGCACGCTCGCGGGCGGCGGGGCCGGGCGCGCCCCCGTCGTCCCCGACGCCGCCTCGCTCGCGCCCCAGGCCGCGCTGCCCAGCGCGGAGCCGCAGGCGGCCAACGGCCCGCTGCTCGGGTCGGGCGACGGGCCCGAGCCGCTGGCGGTCGACCTGCACGCGCCCGACCGGATCCGCATGCCGTTCAGCAGGATGCCCGCGGCGGGGCTCCTCTTCGATCTGGACTCCGGCGCGGTGCTCTGGCGCCACGAGCCGCTGCGGCGCGTCCCGATCGCCTCGGTGACGAAGATGATGACCGCGCTGCTGGTGGTCGACGAGCTCCCCGAGGGCTCCAAGGCGCGGGTGACCAAGCAGTCCGAGGAGCGCGGCGGCTCGCGGGTCGGGCTGCTGCCCCTGGGCAAGCGGGTCGGGGTGAGCGCGCTCCTGCACGGGCTGCTGATGACCTCGGGCAACGACGCCGCGACGGTCCTCGCCCAGGCCGTCTCGGGCACCACGAAGCGCTTCGTCGGGGCGATGAACGCGCGGGCGCGGGCCATGGGCCTGAGCTGCACGCGCTTCGTGTCGCCCGACGGCCTCGACGACCGCGGCTTCTCCTGCCCCTACGACCTCGCGGCGCTCGCCCGTGCGGTGCTCGACGAGCCGCGCCTGACGCCGATCCTCAAGCGGCGCACCGTGGCGCTGCCGTTCCCGATCAAGGGCGGCAAGCTCTACCTCTCCAGCCACAACCCGCTCCTGCAGCTCAACTACCCCGGCACGATCGGCATCAAGACGGGCTACACGGAGCGGGCGGGGCACACCTTCGTCGGTGCGGCCAAGCGGGGCGGCCGGCGCCTCGGGGTCGTTCGGCGCCATCCGGTGAGGCGCTCGCGCCTGGCGCTCGGCGCGGTCGTCGGCGCCCAGGTGCTCTACCCGCGCGTGCCCGAGGGCCGGCGCCGCACCGCGGCGACCCACGCGATCATCGCCGGGCTCGTCGGGACCTCGGCGCTGGAGGCCGCCGAGGAGCGCGGCGGCCGGCGCGCGGCGGGCCTGCTCGGCTCGGCGGCGGCCGTCGGCTACGCGGTCGAGCTCGTCGGCGTGGCCACGGGACGCCCCTTCGGCCACTACGCCTACTCGGGCAAGCTCGGGCCGGGGGTCGGCGGCGTGCCGTTCATGGTCGCCGCGTCGTGGACGGCGATGGCCCGCCCCGCGTGGATCGCCGCGGGCCGCGCCACGCGCTCGCGCGGACGGCTCGCCCGCGTCGTGGCGGCCGCTGCCGGCCTGACCGCCTGGGACGTCTACATCGACCCGCGCATGAGCCGCGACGGCTTCTGGACGTGGCCGGACGGCGGTCGCTACGAGGGCGTCCCGGCGCAGAACTTCCTGGGCTGGTTCGTCACCGCGCTCGGCGTCTACGGGCTGTGGGCGCTGGCCGGCGAGGACCTCGACGAGCCCGCCGACGGCGGCGACGTCGCCCTGGGCACCTACGCCTGGACGTGGGTGGGCGAGGCCATCGCCAACGTCGCGTTCTTCGGGCGCCCGCGCGTCGCGCTGGCCGGCGGCCTCGCGATGGGCGCGCTCGCCGCCCCCGCGCTGCGCGCGCGGCTGCGACCCTGACGGACGGACATGTGCGCACGGGTCGTCGTCGTCGGTGCAGGGATGGGCGGCCTCGCGTGCGCCGCGCGGGCGGCCGCGCAGGGCCACGCCGTGACGGTGCTCGAGCAGGCGCCCGAGGTCGGGGGGAAGTCCGGCCGGGTCGAGCTCACCGCCGACGGACGCACGTGGCGCTTCGACTCCGGCCCGTCGCTGTTGACCATGCCCTGGGTCGTGCGCGACCTGTGGGCCGCGGTCGGCCTGCCCGAGCCCGATCTCGTCCGCGTCGAGCCGGTGACCCGCTACGCCTTCGCCGACGGCACGGGCTTCGACCTGTCGGCCGACGTGCCGCGGGCGATGGAGGAGCTGGAGGCCTGGTCGCCCGGCGCGGGCGCCGACTGGCTGCGCTTCCTCGGGCTCTGCGCGGGCATGTGGCGCGCCTCGGAGCGCGTGCTGGAGGGCCCGCCGCCCTTCCCCCCGCGCCGTCCAGGCCCCGGGGAGCCCGCACCCGACCCGCGCGACCTGCTCGCGGTCAAGCCCTGGCACACGCTGCGCACGCTGGCGCGAGCGACGGTCCGCGACCCGCGCCTGCGGATGGTCGTCGAGCGCTTCGCGACCTACGCGGGCGCCGACCCGCGGCGCGCGCCCGCCGCGCTCGTCGTGGCGGGCTACGTCGAGCACGCCTTCGGCGCCTGGCACGTGCCGGGCGGCCTCTACGAGCTCGTGCGTCAGCTGACCGGACGCATCGAGGCGCTGGGCGGGGAGATCCGCCTCGGGACCCCGGCGCTCGGGATCGAGCGGACGAGCTCGCGCGTGACCGGCGTGCGCACGCCCGAGGGCGTCGTGGCCGCCGACGCCGTCGTCTGGGACGGCGACGCGCTCACGCTGCGCCGCGCGGTCCGGGGCGGCGCGCGGCGCGGGCCCGAGCCGTCGGTCTCCGGCCTGGCGCTCATGCTCGCCGTGGACGGGCGCAGCGACGACCTCGTCCACCACCGCATCCGCTTCCCCGCCGACTACGACGCGGAGTTCGACGACGTCTTCGTGCGCCGCCGACCCGTGCAGGACCCGACGCTGTACGTGTCGACGTCGAGCGCGACCACGCCCTCCGAGGCGCCCGCCGACGGCGAGAACTGGTTCGTGCTGGCCAACGCGCCCGCGGGGGTGGAGGCCGACTGGGAGGCCGAGGCCGACCGCCTCACCGCCCGCCTGGGCATCGCGGACCGCGTGGTCGCCCGGCGCGTGCGCTCCCCGCAGGACATCGAGGCCGAGACGGGCGCCGTGGGCGGCGCGATCTACGGTGCCGCGCCGCACGGACGCCTGGGGACGCTGCGACGTCCGGGCCACCGCGTGGCGGGGATCCGCGGGCTGTGGCGCGTCGGGGGGACCGCCCATCCGGGCGGCGGCCTGCCGCTCGTGATGCTCGGCGGCGCGCTCGTCGCGCGAGAGCTCGGGGCGGCCTGATGCGCAACTTCGCGCCCGCGTCGAGGTCTTGGACGGCGATGCCGCGCTCCGCCGTCGCCGTGCTCGCCCTCCCGCTCGTCGCGGCGACGTTCGCCGTCGCCCCGGCTCCCGCTGCGCAGGCGGCCTCGCGGGCGCCCGTGCTGACCGCGGCGCGCTGCGTGCCCGCGACCGCCGCGGCCTGCCGCACCACCGTCTCGCTGCGCGTCGGCCGCCAGCTGCAGCTGCGCGGCACCCGCCTGAAGGCGGGGCTGCGCGTCTCCTTCCGCTGGTCCAGCGGCGCGCTGGCCGCGCGCCTCAAGCGCACCCCGGCGGGCTGGGTCGTGCGCGTGCCCACCGGGACCCGGCCGGGGACGGTCACGGTGACCCTGCGCGACGCGGCGGGCCGGCGCTCCAACGCGCGGCGCATCACGGTGCTCCCCGAGCCCGCCCCGGTCGCGCGCCCCGCCGTGGCCGACACCGCCGGGACGCCCGCCGCGTTCCGCGGCAACGGCATGTGGATCTGGCAGCTCGAGCGCTCCGACGGCGGGGACGTCGACGCGATCGCCACGCGGGCGAAGGCCGCCGGCATGACCACCGTCTTCGTCAAGGCCGGCGACGGCGGCACACCGTGGGCGCAGTTCACCCCGCTGCTCGTCGCCGCGCTGCACCAGCGTGGCCTGCGCGTCTGCGCGTGGCAGTTCGTCTACGGCCAGGCGCCCACCGCCGAGGCGCAGGTCGCCGT
>CAXUES010000018.1:16074-17227 GCA_964250185.1 uncultured Solirubrobacteraceae bacterium
GGCGATCCAGGAGGGCGCGGACTGCTTCGTCATCGACGCCGAGACCCAGTACGAGGGCCGCTACGCCGCCGCCCAGCAGTACGTCGCGGCGATCCGCGGGGCGGTCGGCCCGAGCTACCCGATCGGCCTGACGAGCTTCCCGTACACCGACTACCACCCGAACCTGCCCTACTCGGTCTTCCTCGCCCCGGGCGCCGCGCAGGTCAACCTGCCGCAGGTCTACTGGAAGGACATCGGCGGCAGCGTCGACGCGGTGAGCGCGCACACGCTGGCCAACAACCGCATCTACGGCTCGGCGATCGCGCCGCTCGGGCAGACCTACGGGTCGCCGGCGCCCGCCGACCTGCGCCGCTTCCGCCAGCTCTGGGCGGCCTACGGCTCCGCCGGGCTGTCCTGGTGGAGCTGGCAGGCGACCCCCGGGTCGCTGTGGGCGGTCCTGGACGAGCCCGCCCCGGCCGCCTCCGCCGAGCCCGACCCGGGCTGGCCGGCGCTCGCCCGCGGTTCCAAGGGCGACCAGGTCCGCTGGCTGCAGCAGCACCTCAGCGCGACGTACCCCGACGTGACCTCGACCGGCACGCTCGACGCGGCCACCGAGGCGGCCCTCGAGGCGCTGCAGACGGCACGGGGGCTCACCGTGAGCGGCACGACCGACGCGGCGACCTGGACCGCGGCGCTCGCCCTGCCGTTCACACCGGCGGCCTACTGAGAGCCGTGGGGTCCGCCCCGGTGGCGGAGGAGGGCGATCAGCGGGAGCGCACCGACGAGGACAACTCGCTCGGTCGCCTCCTCGGCCTGGGCACGCAGCTGCGGATGGCCCACCTCGTCGACGCCCATCGCCTGGCGACGTCGCCACGCGGCACAGCGACACGGTGGGCCTGCGGGGCGACATCGTCGTGTTCGCGCTGTGCATCCGCGCGGGCTCCCTGCTCGTCGGCGGCCGCGTCGAGCGTCAGGCGCGCCGCCGCGAGCCCGCCTGACCGCGCAGGAGCGGCTGCCACCCTGGTCGGGTGCCGCGCCGCCTGCTCGTCCCGATCGCGGCCGCCTGCCTCGCGCTGGCCGGCTGCGGTGGGAGCGGGGCGACGACCACGACGACGGCCACCACGGTCGCGATCGCGCCGCCCGGGCAGCCGCGCACCGACCTCCCCGCCGCTGT
>CAXUES010000019.1:0-14426 GCA_964250185.1 uncultured Solirubrobacteraceae bacterium
GTGACGCCCCGGTCGGTGGCGGCGGTGAAGAGCGCGTCGACGTCGGTGCCCTCCGGCAGGTCGACCCACATGAAGTAGCCGCCCTCGGGCGCGACGTAGCGGGCGTCGGGCAGCTCGCGGTCCAGCGCAGCGGTCAGCGCGGCGACGCGGTCGGCCAGCGCGGCCTTGACGGTGGCGATGGAGCGGTCCAGCCCGCCGCTGACGCAGAACTTGTGGATGATCGACTGCGCGACCATGTTCGGCGCGATGTACGTGCTGGTCGCGCGGCCGGCGATCGTCTTGATGAGGTCGGGCGCGCCGATCAGGTAGCCCGTGCGCATCCCGGGGCAGACCGTCTTGGAGAACGACGAGGCGTAGACGACGCGCCCGCGGCCCTCGTCGAGCTCGAACATCGTCGGCAGCGGCTCGCCCGCGAAGCGGATCGCCACGTAGGGGTCGTCCTCGAAGAGCGTGAAGCCGAACTCCTCGGCGAGCTGCAGCAGCGCGTGGCGCTTGGCCTCCGAGAGGGTGTAGCCCGCGGGGTTCTGGAAGCTCGGGATGATGTGGGCCAGCGTCGGGCGCACGCCCGACTCGAGCAGCGCGCGCAGCTCGGCGGTGTCGATGCCGTCGTCCTGCAGGGAGACCATGCGCACGTCGGCGCCGCGGCCGCGCAGGCTCAGCAGCGTGCGGTCGTAGGTCGGGCGCTCGACGACGACCGCGTCGCCGGAGCGCACGAGGTGGTCGAAGAGGAACGCGTCGGCCTGCATCGAGCCGTTGGTGACCAGGACGTTGGCCTCCTCGACGCCGTGGCGCTCGGCGATCCACCGGCGCAGCGGCAGGTAGCCGACCGACGTGCCGTAGCCCGTCGTGCCGGCGGGGTCCTCGTCGAAGGCCTGCAGCGCGGCCTGCTTGAGCCCCTCGATGTCGATGATGTCCAGGGAGGGCGCCCCGCGGGCGAAGGAGATCGTGTCGGGCATCGCGGCCCATCATCGCACTCGCGGTGCCGCGCGCGAGGGCCTAGAGCACGCCGGCCGCGACGAGCGCGACCACCACCAGGAGCACCACGAGGAGCGCCGTCGGGACGATCCACCCGACGTGGGGATCCTCGGCGACGAGAGGCCCCGGCGGGCGACCCGCCTCGCCCTCGACCTCGACCCCGGGCTCGGGCTCGGGCTCCGGCTCGGGCGTGGGGTCCAGGCGCGCGAGCAGCGCGTCCACCGACGAGCGCGAGGCGAGGAAGCCGCGCAGGTCCAGCGAGGTGTGCTCGCGCAGCGCGGCGACCGTCCCCTCGTCCAGCGCGTCGGCGACCGCGAGGTAGAGCGTGGACTCGTCGGCGGCGATCGGCACGCAGCGCAGCTGCGACATGAGCCCGGGCGGGAGCGCGGCGAGCGCGCGCGGGTCGGGCTCGAACGCGTCGAGGTCGACCAGCGGCAGGTGGAGGTGCTCGGCCAGCACCTCGACCAGCGCGCCCTCGGTGACGACGCCACCCGCCACGAGCACCTCGCCCAGGCGGGCGCCCGTGCCGCGCTGGGCGTCCAGCGCGGTGGCCACCTGCGCGTCGCTGGCGTGGCCCCGGGCGACGAGCAGGTCGCCGACGCGCGTGGGGTAGCGCGGCTCGGTGACGGCGGGAGCGGCGGCCGGCGGGGTGGAGCCGGCGGGCGTCCCGGGGCCGGGGCCGAACACCCGGTCGGTCGCCGCCTCGAGCTCGGACCAGGGCGCCACGACGAAGCGCACGTCGCGGCCGCGCAGGCGGGCGGCCACCTCGTCGAGCGCCTCCCCGGCCGGCGTGGCGCAGGCGACCACCACGATCCCGTCGGCGTAGGCGACGGGGAGCACGCCGTGGGCGCGGCAGGTCGCCTCGCCGAGCAGCTGCGCGGCCAGCGGCGAGACGTCGGCGTGGCCGGGCGCCTCGGCCGCGGCGGGATCCAGGCGGACGAGCTCGAGCCCGGCGTGGGCGGCCAGGCGTCCGAAGAACGCCGGGGTGCCGTCGCTCACCGGGCGACGGGCTCCTCGCGGGCGAGCACCTCGTCGACCTCGTCCGGGCGCGCGAGGTGCAGCTCGACCTCGAGCTGGGGGAAGCTCCGGCGCACCCGGGCGAGGTCGGCGTCCGGGGAGGGGGCGGCGACCTTCAGGACGTCGCCGACGAGCACGACGGGCACGACGCGCTCGCGGCGGGCGATCTCGGTCGGCACGTAGTGCCACAGCCGCGGATCGACGGCGAAGCCGCGCAGCCCGCAGAAGGGCAGGCCGGAGCGCAGCGCCAGGGCGAGGGGCTCGTCGGCGTCGGGCACTCAGCTCGCGCCCAGCGTCACCGTGAGGGTCGTCGCGTCGGCGGCGACCGCGCGGCAGGCGACGGGGGAGACGCGCTCGATCGCCTCGCCGAGCGCCACGGGGCCGTCGAGGACGACGTCGATCTGGGCGCGGTCGCCCGCGAAGCCGCGGACGTAGACGTCGCCGACCTCGGCGATGTGCCCGAGCGCCTGCTCGAAGCTCGAGAGCGTCGCGATGTCGGCGAAGGGACCGGCGTCGACGGTCACCGCGCCGTCGAGGCGGGTGTGGGCCGGCGTCCCGGGCGTGGCGCTCCAGGAGCCGCGGCCCGCCACGGGCCCGTCGAGGTGGACGGGGCCGTCGGGACTCGCGTGGTCGCGCTCGGGCGCCTGGTCGGCCTCGCCGATGCGCTCCAGGAGGCGCTCGTAGTCCTCGAGCAGCTCGCGCGCCGACGCCTCCAGGCGCTGGCGGAAGCGGACGAGCTCGTCGAGGTGCTCCTGCAGGCCGCCGAGCTCGTGGCGCGCGTCGGCGACGAGCTGGCCCGTGGTGGGCGCGGCCGGCGTCGCGGGGGGCGCGGCGACCGGCCGGGCGGGCGCGGGCGGCGCCGGGGGCGGCTCGGACCACGTCGAGCGCGGCTCGGGCGGCGGGGGCGGGGGCAGCGACGGCTCGTCGGGGGTCCCGAGCAGCTGGCGCTCGAGCTCGCGCAGGCGCCGCTCGAGCTCGTCCAGGCCGCGCGGGGGCGGGGTGCTCATGCGCTCCCCGGGCGGTGGTCGGGCGCCTCCATGGGGGCGGAGCCTACCGGCCCCGACATGGGGCCCGGCACCCCGACGATGCCACCGCGGGCGCAGTCGCGCCCGGCCTCCTTGGCCTGGTAGAGGCGCTCGTCGGCCGCGGCCACGAGCTCGTGCCAGGCCGGCGCGCCCTCCTGCGCCGGCGTGGCGGTCGTCCACCCGACCGACGCGGTCACGGTGGGCGCCCCGGGCCCCTCGGGCATCACCGCGGCCACCGCCGCGCGCAGGCGCTCGGCCAGGACGTGCGCGCCGGTCGGGACGGTGTCGGCGGCCACCACGAGGAACTCCTCCCCGCCCCAGCGCGCGAGCAGGTCCTCTTCGCGCACCGCCCCGGCGAGCGCCCGCGCCACGCCCATGAGGACGCGGTCGCCCATCGCGTGGCCGTGGACGTCGTTGACGGCCTTGAAGTGGTCCACGTCGACCAGCAGGACGCTCACCGCGCCGCCGTGGCGGCGCAGCCGGGCGAACGTGCGCGCGGCCTGCTCCTCCAGCCAGCCGCGGTTGCGCAGCCCGGTCAGCACGTCGGTGGCGGCGAGCTGCACGAGCTCCAGGTTGCGCGCGCGCAGCGCGTCCTGGAGCACCCGGGTGCGCATCGCGGCGCGCACGCGCGCGACGAGCTCCACCTCGGCGAAGGGCTTGCGCAGGTAGTCGTGGGCGCCAAGGCGCAGGCCGTTGGCGACGTCGTCGGCGTCCGTGCGCCCGGAGAGCAGGATGACCGGCACCTCGCGGTGCACGGGGTCGGCCTGCAGGCGCTCCAGCACCGCCAGGCCGTCCATGACGGGCATCTCGACGTCGAGGAGGATCACGTCGGGCACCTCCTCGGCCACCGCCTCCAGGGCCTGCCGGCCGTCGGCGACCGCCCGCAGCTCGTGGCCTTCGGCGGCGAGCTGGGCGAGCACCACGGTGCGCATGAGCAGCGAGTCGTCGACGACCAGGACGCGGCGGATCGGGTCGGGCGGCGTCATGGCGCTCCTCGCGTCGGGTGCAGCGCGCGGGCGAGCGCTGCCGCGTCGAGCAGGAAGGCGCCGCGCGCGTCGCCGCCCGCGACGCCGCAGACGAGGTCGAGGCCCTGGCCCGCCGGCGGGCCCGCGAGCTCGTCCTCGGCGATCCGCACGACGCCCTCGACCTCCTCGACGAGCAACGCGAAGCGCCCGGCGCCCGGCGGGGCGACGATGACGAGGTGGGTGCCGTCCGGGCCGAACGGCGCGAGCACGGGGAGGACCTGGCCGCCGTCGCGCAGCACCCCGGCGACCGACGGCAGCGCGCCGGGGAGCGCCTCCAGGGCGGCGTGCGGGCGCACGCCGGCGGCCTCCTCGACCCGCAGCGCGCAGCGGCCGGCGTCCGTGCGCAGCAGGAGCAGGGCGAGCGTGGGCATCAGCGCGCCCCCAGCTTGTCGGCGAGCAGGCGGGCGAGCTCCTCGGGGCGGTAGCCGCCGAGGTGGTCGCCCAGGCCGGCCGGACCGCGGGTGCCCAGGGCGGTCCAGGCCGCCGCGAACGCGCGGCGCGCGCCCTGGTCACCTGCGGCCTCCAGCGCCAGGCCGAGGCCGAGGTGGGCGAGGGGGTCGTCCGGGTCGAGGTAGGCGGCGCCCCGGTAGGCGCGCTCGGCGCCGGCGTGGTCGCCGCGGGCGAACGCCGCCTCGCCGGCCGCGCGCAGCGCCTCGGGTCGGGCCGCGGGTGCGGGTGCGGTTCGCGGGGGGAGTCGTGGGGGCACCGGCGGTCGGGGGGCTCGCGACGCGGGCACCGGGGCCGCCGCGCGGGCGCGGGGCGTGTAGGCCGCGGCGTCGGCGAAGGGCTCGGCGACCCAGTCCTCCGAGAGCTGCCAGAGCGACTCGGCCGCGCCGATGACGAGCCTGCCGCCCGGGGCGAGCACGCGCGCGGCCTCCACCAGCAGGCGCCGGCAGCCCTCGGCCTCCAGGTAGATGAGCACGTAGCGGCAGAGCACCACGGCGCAGCTGGCGTCGGGGGCTGCCAGCGTCTCCCGGGCGACGTTGTGGCGCACGGCCCGCAGGCGCCCGCGCAGCTCGGACCGCACCCGCCAGCCCCCGGGGCAGGGCTCCATGAACCGCCTGCGCCGGTCCGGATCGAGGCCGCGAAGCTCGCGCTCGCCGTAGACGCCGGCGGTCGTGCGCGCCACGGCGGCGGGCGAGACGTCGGAGGCGAGCACCTGCACGTGGCCCAGGCCGAGCTCCTCCAGGAGCATGACCAGCGACCAGGCCTCCTGGCCGTTGGCGCAGCCGGCGCTCCAGACCATCGAGGCCGTGCCCCGCCCGGCGGGCCCGTCGGCCAGCGCGCCGGCGAGCGCGCGCCAGGTGCCCTCGTCGCGGAAGAACGACGTCTCCTGCAGGGTCACGCGGTCGAGCAGGTCGGCCTCCGCGCGCGGGCGCGCCGCCAGGTGGCCGGCGAGGTCGGCGGGATCGGTGCCCACCTCGGCGGCGGCCGCTTCCAGGCCCCGGGCGAGGCGCTGGAGGCCGACGCCGTCGAAGCGCAGGCCGTGGCGCGCGCTCAGCGCGGCGGCCGCGGCCTCCAGGGCGCCGGGGGAGACGCTCACGCGAGGCGCTCCGTCTGCACGCGGACGAGCTCGGCGACGGCGTGCCCGAGCGCGCGCGGCGGCAGGCTGCGCCCCACCGCGCCGAGCTCGCGCGCGGCGCGCGGCATGCCGTCCACCACGGACGAGGCGGCGTCCTGGGCGAACGTCGCCCCGCCCGCCGCGCGGATCGCCAGCAGCCCGCGGGCGCCGTCGTCGCCCATGCCCGTGAGGACCACGCCGATCGCCGCCGGCCCGGCGACGGCGGCCACGCTGGTCAGCAGCTCGTCGCCGCTCGGGCGCGCGAGCAGCGCGGGCTCCTCGTCGAGCGTCATCCGCAGCGGCCGGCTGGCCAGGCGCAGGTGGACGTCGCCCGGCGCGACGTGCACGCGGCCCCCCTCGGGGGCCCTCCCCGCTCGCGCGAGCCCGACGAGCAGGCCGGTCTCCCCCTGCAGCCAGGAGGCGAAGGACGCGGTGAAGTCGCTGTGGATGTGCTGGACGAGCAGGACCGGCGCGGGCACGTGGCCCAGGCCGAGCAGCAGCTCGCGCAGCGCGCCGGGCCCACCGGTCGAGGAGGCGATGGCGATGACCGGCGCGTCGCAGCCCGGCGCCTCGCCCGCGGGGCCCCGCGGCGCTGCGGGCGCCCGCCGGGTGACCATCTGCAGGCGGGCGAGCACGCCGACGCGGCGGCGCAGCCGGCCCGCGGCGCCGTCGTCGTCGGAGGAGATCGGGTGGGGCAGCACGTCGACGGCGCCCGCCGCGAGCGCCTGCACCGCGAGGGTGCCGCCCGTGGGCTCCGACGGGGAGCTGAGCACGAGGATCGCCACGGTCGCGTCGGCCAGGACCGCCTCCACGGCGGCGAGCGCCCCGCTGCGCCCGTCGGGCCCGGGCGCCATCTCCAGCCCGAGCACCACGACGGCCGGGCGCACCCGGGCCACGACGCCCCGGGCCTCGGAGGCCGTGGCCGCCTCGCCGGCCACGCGGACGCTCCCGCCCTCCTCGAGCAGGCGGACGAGCGCGGAGCGCCGCGCGCGGTCCGCCTCGACGGCGACGACCCGCACGGGCCCGGGCGTGGGGGGCGCCGTGCTCATGCTCCGAGCAGCCGCCCGACCGCCTCGAGCAGCCGCGCCTCGTCGAAGTCGCGCTTGACCAGGTAGGCGTCGGCGCCCGCCTCGAGGCCGCGGCGCCGGTCGTCCTCCGTGCCGCGCGAGGTGACCATGAGGACCGGCAGGGAGCGCAGCGCCGGCAGCGCGCGGATGCGCCGCACGAGGCCGAACCCGTCCAGGCGCGGCATCTCCACGTCGCAGACGACGAGGTCCGGGCGCTCCTCGGCCAGCAGCGCGAGCGCCGCCTCGCCGTCGACGGCGGTGCGCACGCGGTGGCCCGCGCGCTCCAGGATGGAGCGCTGCAGCTCCCGCACGGTGAGCGCGTCGTCGACGACGAGGATCGACGCGCCGCCGCCCGGGGCGGGCCGCGGCGCCGGGTCGCCGTCCGGCCGTGCTGCCGCGGCCGCCTGCGCGCCGCGCCTCGCGCGGCGCGCGGCGTCGACGAGCGCGCCCGCGTCGAGCACGCAGACCACGCTCCCGTCGGCCTCCAGCGCCGCCCCCGCGACCAGGTCGGTGCGGGGCAGCACGTCGCCGAGCTCGCGGACGGTGACGTCGCGCTGGCCGAGCACCGCGCCGACCCGCAGCGCCTGGCGCTCGCCCGAGGTGCCGCGCAGGACGATCGCCGTGCCGTCGCGGTCGGCCTCGGCGCCCGGCGCCCCGAGGACGTCGGCCAGCAGCGAGACCGGCACGACCTCCGGCCCGTGCCAGAGCGCCTGCCCGCCCTCCATGGCCACCTCGGCGCTGCGCGGGACGTCGGTGAGCGCGAGCGTCGCGTGGGTCGGCAGGGCGTAGCGCTCGGTGCCCGCGCGCACGAGCACGCAGGGCACCACCGCCAGCGTGAGCGGCACGGTGAGGCTGAACGTGGTGCCCTCGCCGCGGCGCGTGCGCACGCCGACGCGGCCGCGCAGCGCCTCCACGCCGACGCGCACGGCGTCCATGCCGACCCCCCGGCCGGAGACGTCGGTCACCGCGGCGGCGGTGGACAGGCCCGCGCGGAAGACGAGCTCGGCCGCCGCCTCGTCGTCGGCCTCGGGCTCGTGGGCGGTCGCGCGCAGCGCGTCGAGGTCCAGGCCGCTCCCGTCGTCGCGCACGGTGACGACGATCTCGCGGCCGCGCCGCTCGGCCTGCACGACGACCTCGCCCGTGGCGGGCTTGCCCGCCGCCCGGCGCTCGGCGGGCGCCTCGAGGCCGTGGTCGACCGCGTTGCGCACGAGGTGCAGGAGCGGGTCGCGCAGCCCGTCGAGCACGGCGCGGTCGAGCTGCACCCGCTCGCCCTCCAGGCGGTAGTCGACCTCCTTGCCACTCGCCCGCGCGACGTCGCGCGCGGCGCGGTGCAGCGGCCCGGCGATCGCTCCGAGCGACGTCATGCGGGTGGCCAGCACCTCGGACTGCACGGCGCGCAGCACGCGGCGCAGGGCGCCGACGGCCGCCTCGGCGTCCGGGTCGGCGGCGAGGGCACCGGCGAGCAGGTGGGAGAGGCCGGACTCGGCGGCGACGGCCTCGCCCGAGAGCCGCACGAGCCGGTCCAGGCGCTCCAGGGCGACCGGGACGAGCTCCTCGAGGGCCGGGGCGGGGCTCACGGGCGCGGCGCCCATGGCGTCCAGCGCGGCGAGGACCGGGTCGGTCGGGGGCCGGGCCGCCGCGCCGCCGGCGGGCTCGTCCGCGCGCAGGCGGGCGAGGGCGGCGTGGGCGGCCTCGGCCTGCCCGGTGGGCTCGCGGCCGGCCAGGAGCGCCTCCACCATCGACCCGAGCGCGTCGGCCGACGTCAGCAGCACGTCGGCCAGCGCGCCCGAGCTGCGCCGGGTGCCCGCGCGCAGCTCGCCCAGGAGGTCCTCGAGGTCGTGCGCGAGCTCGCCGACGGGGTTCAGGCCGACGAGCGCCGCGGAGCTCTTGAGGGTGTGGGCGTCGCGGAACAGCCCGGCCACGAGCTCCTCGCCGGCGTCCTCGTCCTGCGCGGCCAGCCGCTCGAGCTCCAGGGCGCCCGCGGCCAGGCGCCCGAGCTGGCCGCGGGCCTCCTCGGCGAAGAGCGCCCGGAAGTGGGCGTCGTCGCTCACGGCGCGAGCCGCTGCGGCGCGAGCAGCCGGTCGAGGTCGAGCAGGGACGCGACGGCGTCGCCGGCCTGGTGGCGACGGGTCGCGCCCTCGAGCTCGGCGGGTCCGAGGTCGGCGCCCAGGTCGGCGGCGACGGGCTGCGCGCTGAGCGCGAGGCCCGCCAGGCCGCGGGGGAGCACCACGACGGCGATGGCCGCGGGCGCGTGCCCGGGCGCCGCGAGCGGTCCCAGGCCGAGCAGCCGCCCCGTGTCGAGGACCACGACGACGCGCCCGCGCAGGTTGACCACGCCGAGGACGAGGGAGGAGGCGCCCGGCACGCGGGTGACGTCGGTCGGGCCGCGGACCTCGCGGACGTCGGCGAGGGCCACGGCGTAGCGGTCGGCGCCGACGGGCAGCACGAGCACCCGGACCGGCGCCCCGCCGGCCCGCGGCCCCGCGGCGCCCTCAGCGGTCGCCGTGGTCACCCTCGGGGTGGTGGACGCCGTCGCCGTTGGCCGACGGGGTCCACGGACGCACGACGCTTGCCACGACGCCGCGGTCCTCCGGCGGCGCGGCCGGGGGCGCGGCCGGCCCCCCGTGCAGGGGCACGCGCGGCGCCGACGGGTCGCTGTAGGTCGGGATGGACGGCGGCGAGGTGCGGGCCGCGGTGCCGCCCTGCATCGCGTCGGTGCGGAAGGCGAAGGCCGCGTCCTGCAGCTGGGCGGCCAGCTCGGCGATGCCCCGCGACGCCTGGGCGATCTGCTGGGCCGTCGTGGCGGTCTGCCGCGTCGCGGTGGTCACCGAGACCATGGTCGCCACGACCTGGTCGGTGGCCAGCCGCTGCTGGTCGGTGGTCAGGCGCACCTCGCTCGTGGAGTCCGAGACGGTGTCCATGAGCTCCACGCCGCGGTGCATCTCCTGCGCGCCGCCGTCCATGACGAGGACCATGGCGTTCGTCTCGGCTTGGGTGCGCGCGACGATCTCGCCGATCTTGGCGGCCTCGGCCTTCGTGCGCTCGGCGAGCAGGCGGACCTCCTCGGCGACCACCGCGAAGCCCGCGCCGACCTCGCCGGCGCGCGCGGCCTCGATCGCCGCGTTGAGCGCGAGGAGGTCGGTGCGGTCGGCCACGTCGTTGATGAGCGTGACGATCTGGCCGATCTCCACCGCGCGCTCGGCCAGGCCGCCGACGCGGTCGCCCGAGTCGGCGATCCCCTCCTCCACCCGGCGCAGCGTCCGGCGGGTGTCCTCGGTGCGCCCGGCCACGACGTCGACGGACTCGGCGATGCGCGCCGAGGTCTGGGCGAGCTCCTCCATGGTCGAGGAGGTCTGCGTCGCGGCGGCGCTCTGCTGGTTGGTGGTGGCGGCGAGCTCCTGGGCGGCGGAGGAGAGCTCGGCCGAGGAGGTCGCCATGTCGGCGCCCGCGCCGCGGATCTGGTCGGCCAGGCGCTCCAGCGAGGTGACCATCTCGTTGAAGGACTCCCCGAGCGAGACCACCTCGGCGGGGCCGCGCGGCCGCACGCGGGAGCGCAGGTCGCCGGCGGCGACGGCGCGCGCCTTGGCGGCCAGCTCGCTCACCGGCGCGGTGAGCCGCCGGGCGAAGAGCAGCGCGCCGCCGATGACCAGCAGGGCGCCGATGATCCCGATCAGGAGCGCGAGGCGCCGCTGGTCGGCGACGGCCGAGAAGGCCTCGGAGCGGTCCTGCTTGACGGCCACGGCCCAGCCGAGGTCGGGCGAGGCCGCGTAGCCGCCGACGACATCGCGTCCGAGGTAGTCGGTGAACTCGACGGCGCCGACGTCGCCGGCCTGCGCGCGGCGGGTGGCCACGCTCGTGTTGCGGTTGCGCAGGACACCGGCGGTGGCGGCCATGTCGCGGGGGCTCGGGGGGCGCGGCGACGAGGCGGCCCACAGCAGCGCGCCGTCCTTGATGCGGTAGTCGGCGTCGCCGGTGCGCCCCAGGCGCACGTCGTACAGGTAGCCGGCCGGGACGACCTCGTCGAGGTCGACGACGAGGATCGCGCCGGGCGCGGTCGGCGTGCCGCCGATGGGGCGGGTGAGCAGCGTGCGGATGGTGCCGTCGCGCAGGGCCGGCTGGGTCGCGCCCTCGCCGCCGCGCAGGGCGGCCACGAAGGCGCTGTCGCCCGTGCCGGTGAGCGGCGTCGTGGCGCCGCGGGAGGCGAGCACGCGGCCGTCGGGCGCCAGGAGCTGGATGGCCTCGAAGTCGGCGGCGGTGCGGCCGATGACGGCGGCGCGGTCGGCGCGCGGGACCGCATCGAGCTCCAGGGCGAGCTCGCGCACGTCCTGGCGCCGTTCGATGGTCCAGCGGTTCAGGCGGCTGACGGTGGTCCGGGCCGCGGTGCTCAGGGCGTCGCGCGAGCTCGTGCGCAGCGCGCCCGAGGACGAGGACACCAGCACGACCGCGAGCACCACGGTGAGCGGCACCACGGCGAGGATCGCCGCGAGGACCAGCCGGGTGGCGAAGCGCCCCGCGAGCGGCGGACGGTCGCCGGGAGCTGCGGCCGGGGAGGCCATGGTGCCGCGACCTACGTCCGGCAGGGATCGGCGGGCACGTATGCACCTTCCATCGACCCGCCCGAGTTCCTGCTTGAGGCGCCGGGGCGCCGGAGGTCAGGCCTCGACCTCGCGGCCGTCCTCGCCCCACATGACGTGGAAGGAGCCCTCCTTGTCCATCCGCTCGTAGGTGTGCGCGCCGAAGAAGTCGCGCAGGCCCTGGATGAGCGAGGCGGGCGTGCGGTCGCGGCGGAAGCCGTCGTAGTAGGCCAGCGTGGAGGAGAACGCCGGCGTCGCGACGCCCTGCGTGATGGCCGCGCCGACCACGCGCCGCCACGGGTCCTGCGCGCGCTGGGTCGCCTGCTGGGCGAAGTCGGCCAGCAGCAGGTTCTCGCTGTGCCCCGCGTCGTAGGTCTCGCGGATGCGGTCCAGGAAGCGGGCGCGGATGATGCAGCCGCCGCGCCAGATCGTGGCCAGGCTGCCCAGGTCGAGGTCCCAGCCCTGCTGCTCGGAGGCGACCGCCATCTGCTCGAAGCCCTGCGCGTAGGAGACGAGCTTGGCCGCATACAGCGCGTGGCCGAGGTCGTCGACGAGGCGGTCGGGGTCGTCCACCGCGCCGCGGGTGGGGTCGGGGCCCGCCAGGCGCGTAGCCGCGTCGCGGCGGGCGTCGCCCTGGGAGGACAGGCCGCGGGCGAAGACCGCCTCGGTGATGGCGGTGAGCGGCACGCCGAGCTCCAGGCCGTCCTGCGCGGTCCAGCGGCCCGTGCCCTTCTGCTCGGCCTCGTCGCGGATGACGTCCACGAGCGCCTTGCCCGTCTCGGCGTCCTCGTGCTCGAGCACGCGCGCGGCGATCTCGATGAGGAAGGAGTCCAGCTCGCCCTCGTTCCAGGTGCGGAACACCTCGGCGATCTTCGGGACCTCGAGGCCCGCGCCGTGGCGCAGCAGGTCGTAGCTCTCGGCGATGAGCTGCATGTCGGCGTACTCGATGCCGTTGTGGACCATCTTCACGTAGTGGCCCGCGCCGTCGGGGCCGATGTAGCGGCAGCACGGCTCGCCGTCGACGTGCGCGCTGATCTTCTCCAGCACGTCGCCGATCTCGTCGTAGGCCTCGCGGGTGCCGCCGGGCATGATGCTCGGCCCCTTGAGGGCGCCCTCCTCGCCGCCGGAGATCCCCGTGCCGAGGTAGCGGAAGCCCTGGTCCTCGAGCTCCTTGGCGCGCCGCTGCGTGTCGGTGAAGCGCGAGTTGCCCCCGTCGATGATCAGATCGCCCTGGTCGAGCAGCGGGGTGAGCTCGCCGATGAGCGCGTCCACGGGCTGACCGGCCTTGACCATCACCACGATCGCCCGTGGCGTCGCGATCGCGTTCACGAAGCTCTCCAGGGAGTCCGAGGTGGTGAGCGGCGCCTCGCCTGCGTCGCCGTAGCGGCTGATGAGGTCGTCCGTGCGCTGCTGCGTGCGGTTGTGCACGACGGTCGGCACGCCCTTGCTCGCCAGGTTGCGCGCGAGGTTCGCGCCCATGGTGGCCAGGCCCGTGACGCCGATCCGGCTCTGCTCGCTCATGGTGGACGGGTGCCCCGGGACGGGGCGGGACAACCCGTCAGGCGGGATCGGCCAGGCGCGGGGCGGCGTCCGCCCGGGGCAGCCGGCACGTGGCGATCGTGCGGTGGCCCTCCTCGCGCACCGCGACCTCGCAGCCCAGCGCGCGCAGGATGGAGAGCCCGAGCGCCTCGCCGGCGCGCGGCGCGTGGCCGGCCGGGCCGACCGAGCTCGACACGGTCAGCACGTAGGCGTGCAGCTCGACCTCCAGGTCGAGGAGCACGACGAGGTCGCCGGAGCCCGGGCCGTCGCCGACCGCGTTGGTCACCAACTCGGAGGCGGCGAGCTCGAGGTCGGCGCGCGCCTCGGGGTCGTCGATGTGCGGGCCGATCGCGGCGCGGGCGCGCGAGGGCGCGTCCGGACCGGCGTCGAGCATGAGGGACAGGGTGGGACGGGGCGTGTGCACTGCACCGTCCCCGCTACCCCTGGGCACGGGCGCTCCATGCGGGAGCGCGGCGCGGGCGCCGACGTGGCGCCCCGGCGCGCTCCTCCATGGCTCAGCCGACCGAGGGGCAGCGCCGCGAGGTGACGGTCCGGCGGATGGTCCGGCGGGTGCCGTCGGCGCGCCGGATCCGGACCACGACGCGGTAGCGCCCGGCGGGCCGTCCGCGCAGGTCGACCGTCACGCGGATGCCCTTGCGGACCAGGCGCGTGCGCGCGGACCGGCCGCCGACGGTCGCGCGGATGGAGCGCGGACGCAGCTTGGGTCGGGTGAGGACGAGGCGGACGAGGCCGCGGCTGGTGCAGGCGGTGGGCGCGCTCGCGGGCGCGGCCGTCGGCGAGGCGATCGTGGGGATCGCCGGGACGAGCGCGGCGGGGGAGGGCGTGGAGCCCGGCGCCGGGGTGGTGGTGGTGGTGGATGCGGGGGCGCTCGGCTCGGGCGTCGGAGCGGTCGCGGTCGTGGTGGTCGACCCCTGGGCCGGCGGCGCGGTGGTCGTCGGGGCTGTGGTGGCGGGGGTGGTCGTCGGCTGACCGGTCGGCACGGGACCCGCCACCCGGAAGGCGACGCGGGTGGCGGGACCGGCGTTGCCGGCCACGTCGGTCTGCGCGAGGGCCACGACGTGGGCGCCCGGGGGAAGCCCGTCGTAGGTCACGGGGCTGGTGCAGGCCACCGCCGCGGCGTCGTCGAGGGCGCAGATCGCGCTCGCCCCATCCTCGGTGGAGAACGCGATGCTCACCCGGCTCGGGGCGTCGACGGCAGGCGGGGTCGAGGAGACCGCCGGCGCCGCGGGCGCCTGCGTGTCCACGGCGAAGCGCACCGTCTCGGGCGTGGGGTCGGCGATGCCGGCGCGGCTGACGGCGGTCACGCTGAGGCGGTGGAGGCCGTCGGCGAGCGGGCCGAGCTGCAGCGGGGAGGTGCACGCCGTGGCGGGCGCGCCGTCGAGCGCGCAGGTGAACGTCGCGCTCGGGCCGTCGGCGCCGAAGGACGCGCGGGGCGAGGCGTCCCGGCCGACCTCCGGCGGCCCCGTGACGCTGGTCACGGGCACGCGCGCGTCGACGTGCGCGGGCAACGAGACGTGCGTGGCCTCCACGTTGCCGACCCCGTCGGTGGAGCGGTACTGCAGGCGCTCCCCGTCCTGGAGGGAGGGCTTGGCGGCCGCGTCGTAGGTCGTGGTGAAGCCGAC
>CAXUES010000019.1:14436-16932 GCA_964250185.1 uncultured Solirubrobacteraceae bacterium
CACGCGGCGATCGGGACGACCATCGCGAGGTTGGCGACCACGCCGTCCCACAGCGACGCGTTCATCAGCAGCCCGTGCAGAAGTACGACGACCGGGCCGGACCCGCCGGTGTCGACGGCGGTGAGCGTCACCTGCGGGGCCGTGGCGACGTACCCGGCGGGGAGGTCGTCGGAGGTCGTGGTCGCCGTCTCGTCGGCGAAGGCCCGCAGCACGCTGACGGTGGCAGCGCCGGCGTCGGCGCTCACGAGGTCCGGGCGGCCGTCGCCGTCGACGTCGCCGACGGCGACCGCGCGCGACGCGGGTCCGGTGGGGATCGCGGAGCGGGCGAAGGTGCCGTCGGCCCGCTGGAGCAGGAGGCTGCCGGGCGAGGTGGTGCCGTCCGCGGTGACCAGGTCGGGGCGTCCGTCGCGGTCGAGGTCGCCGATGACCACGGAGGTGGGTTCGCTGCCGGTCGGGACGGCGGTGCGGGTGAAGGTGCCGTTCGCCCGCTGGAGCAGCACGCTGGCGTTGTCGTTGCCGAAGTTCGCGGTGACCAGGTCGGCCCGTCCATCGCGATTGAGGTCACCGACGGCGACCGAGCGCGGCTGCTCGCCGGTCGAGGAGGAGGTGCGGCTGAAGCTCCCGTCGGTCTGCTGGAGCAGGACGCTGACGGCGTTGCTGCCCGAGTCAGCGGTCACGAGATCCGGCCGCCCATCGCCGTTCAGATCTCCCATGGCCACCGAGTACGGCTCGATGCCGGTTGGGACGTCCGTACGCGCGTAGGTGGCGTCGGCGCGCTGGAGCAGGATGCTCAGCGTGTTGTCAGCCACGTTGCCGACGGCGATGTCCGGCCGCCCGTCCCGGTTGAGGTCGCCGACGGCCACGGACCGCGGGTTGTCGCCGGTCGCGACGGACGTCTGGTCGAAGCTGCCGTCCGCCTGCTGCAGCTCCACGCTGACGGCGTCGGCCCCGGCGTCGGCGGTGACGAGGTCCGGGCGTCCGTCGCGATCCAGGTCGCCCACGGCGATCGCGCGCGGCGCGGCGCCCGTCGTGACGGTGGTCCGCGCGTAGGTCCCGTTCGACTGCCGGCGCAGCACGCTGGCCGCGGTCCCGTCGGCGGTGGCGAGGTCGGCGCGCCCGTCCCGGTCGAGGTCGCCGACGACCACGGCGGAGGGCGAGGCGCCCGTGGTGGCCGCCGTGCGGACGTAGCCGTCGGTCCGGGCGAACGTCGTCGTGTTGCGCATCGAGCGGATGCCGTCGGTCCCTCCGCTGACCAGGTCGGGGCGTCCGTCGCGATCCTGGTCGGCGACGGCGATCCCGAACGGCGAGTCCGCGACGCGGAGGGCGGTGACGGTCGCGCCGTCGGCCCCGCGGTGCACCACGTCGACGCCGGAGCCGATGACGGACCCCGCCACCTCCGGGCGCCTGTCGCCGTCGAGGTCGCCGATGGCCACCGCGTGTGGGTGCCCCACGGAGGACGGGACCTCCTCGTCGGTGAAGCCGCCGTCGGCCTGCTGCTGCAGGAGGCTGAAGCTGCCGGCGTCGTTGGCCGTGGCCAGATCGGGCCGCCCGTCGCCGTCGAGGTCGCCGACGGCCACCGACACCGGATCGCCGCCGGTGCCGTACGCCGTCCGGTCGAAGCCGCCCCCCGGCTGCTGGAGCAGGACGCTGGCGGTGTCGTCGTCGAAGTCGGCGGTGACCAGGTCGGGTCGGCCGTCGCGGTCGAGGTCGCCGATGGCCACGGCCTGCGGTCTGCCGCCCGTCGCGTACGGGGTGGGGGTGGCGAAGGTGCCGTCGGCCCGCTGGAGCAGGACGTCCACCCGGGCGAAGGAGGAGCTCGTGGCGACGAGGTCGGGGAGCCCGTCGCCGTCGAGGTCGCCGATGGCCACGGAGGACGGATCGGCGCCCAGGGGGAGGTGGCTGCGCAGGAAGCTGCCGTCGGCCCGCTGGAGCAGGACGCTGAGGCCGCTGTCGTCGCTGTCGGCGGTGACGACGTCGGGCCGGCCGTCGCGGTCGAGGTCACCGAGCGCCACCGAACGCGGCTGGTCGCCGGTCGGGAGCAGCGTGCGCAGGGAGCTGCCGTCCGCCTGCTGCAGCAGGACGCTGGCTCCGCCGGCGAGGGCGTCGACGCTGACGAGGTCGGGGCGCCCGTCGCCGTTCAGGTCGCCGCTGGCGACCGAGTCGACGCGGAAGCCCGTCGCGACGGGCTGCGGCCCGGCGAACCCGGCGGCGAGGGCCGGCGCGGCGTGCGCCCCCAACGACAGCGCGGCCGCCGCGGCGACCACCGCCACGCGCCCGGCGGTCGAGGGTGGCGCACAGCGACGGGGGTGAGGAACCGACACGGCGCCCCCATCGGCAGGGCACCACCCGTGCTTGAGCGGTGCCCGTCCTCCGTGGGGTGGCTAGCCGCCCAGGACCTCGACGGCGATCTCGGCGACCTCGGTGGGGGTGCGCCCGACGCGGATGCCCTTGGCCTCCATGGCCTCGGCCTTCGCCACGGCGGTCCCCTGCGAGCCC
>CAXUES010000020.1:0-2454 GCA_964250185.1 uncultured Solirubrobacteraceae bacterium
AGGCGCTGCCCTACATCCGCGAGTTCCACGGCCGCACGATCGTCATCAAGTACGGGGGCGCGGCGATGGAGGACCCGTCGCTGCGCGAGGAGTTCGCCCGCGACGTCGTGCTGCTCAAGTACGTCGGCTTCAACCCCGTGGTGGTCCACGGTGGCGGCCCGGAGATCACGAGCTACATGAGGCAGCTCGGCCTCCCGGTGGAGTTCATCGGCGGGCTGCGCGTCTCGGACGCCAAGACCGTCGAGGTGGCCAAGATGGTCCTGGTCGGCAAGGTCAACAAGGACATCGTGCTGCGCCTGGGCCGCCACGGTCAGCCGGCGATCGGCCTGTCGGGCGACGACGGCCAGCTCTTCCGCTGCGAGCGCACCACCGGGCCCGCCGGCGAGGACGTCGGCTGGGTCGGGCGGATCGCCAAGGTCGACGTCGACGTGCTGCGCCACGTGGCCGAGGACTACATCCCGGTGATCGCCTCGGTCGGGGCCGACGCCGAGGGCAACTCCTACAACGTCAACGCCGACGAGGCCGCCGCCGCGGTGGCCCGCGCGCTGCGCGCCTACAAGGTCATGTTCCTCACCGACGTGGAGGGCTGGCGCCGCGACGCGGCCGATCCCTCGACGCTCGTGTCGCAGGCCAGCGCCGACGAGGTCGCCGACGCGCTGGACGGCATCTCGGGCGGCATGCGCCCGAAGCTGCAGGCCTGCATCGACACCATCCGCGGCGGGGTCTCCTCCGCCCACATCGTCGACGGCCGCGTGCCCCACGCGATGCTGCTCGAGCTCTTCACGGACGCCGGCTTCGGCACGAAGGTGGTTGCTCCCCGATGAGCACGATCGACCGCGACGCGCACCTCACCGCCAACTACGCGCGCTACCCCGTCGAGTTCGCGCGCGGCGAGGGCGCCCGCCTGTGGGACGCCGAGGGCGCGGAGTACCTCGACTTCCTCTGCGGCATCTCGGTGAGCAACGTCGGGCACTGCCACCCCGGCGTGGTCGAGGCGATCCAGCGGCAGGCGGCCGAGCTCATCCACGTGGGCAACCTCTTCTACACCGCGCCGATGGTCGCGCTGGCCGACCGCCTCGCCCGCGGCTCGCTCGGCGAGGACGCGCGCGTCTTCTTCACCAACTCGGGTGCCGAGGCCGTCGAGGCCGCGCTGAAGCTCGCCCGCAAGGCACGGCGCGGCGGCGACGTCGTCTCGTTGCAGCGCGCCTTCCACGGGCGCACCTACGGCGCGCTGAGCGCGACCCCCCAGGAGGCCAAGCAGGCCCCGTTCGCGCCGCTGGTGCCCGGGTTCCGCGCCGTCGCCCCGACCGCCGAGGCGATCCGCGCGACCGTCGACGGCTCGACCGCCGCGCTGATCCTGGAGCCCGTGCAGGGCGAGAGCGGCGTGTGGGTCCTCGACGAGGAGCTGCTGACGGCCGCGCGCGAGGCGTGCGACGAGCACGGCGCGTGCCTGATCTTCGACGAGATCCAGTGCGGGCTGGCCCGCTGCGGCGGCTCGCTGTGGCGCTTCCAGCAGACCGGCGTCGTGCCCGACGTGCTGCTCAGCGCGAAGTCCCTGGCGGGCGGCCTGCCGATCGGCGCGATGATCGCCGGAGGTCGCTTCGCCGACGTCTACGCCGCAGGCGACCACGGCTCGACGTTCCCCGGCGGCGCGGTCGTCTGCGCGGCCGCCCACGCCGCGCTGGACGTGCTGGAGGACGCCGCGCTGCAGGAGCGGGTGACCGCGCTGGGCGAGCTCGCCCGCGGGCTGCTCGCCGAGCTGCCCGGCGTGGAGGCCGTCCGTGGCGCGGGGCTCATGAACGCGATCGACCTCGCCGACGGCGGCGCCCCGGACGTCGTGCGCCGCGCGCTGCTCGAGCACGGCCTCGTCGCCAACGCGACGGGTCCCGCGACCCTCCGGCTGCTGCCGCCGCTGATCATCGACGAGGCGCTGCTGCGCGACGGGATCGAGCGGCTGGGACGGGCGCTGGGCTGAGGACCGGGCGCTCGCGTAGGGTCGCCGGTCGCATGGCCGGCTCCCCGCGCTTGGTGACCCCGCTGCTGCTGGCGCTCGCGTGCCTGGCGGCGGCGGTGCTGACCTGGCCGCTCGGCGGCGTCCAGCCCCTCGCCGGGGTCGACGGCTCCTGGGGCGCGGCCCTGCACCTCGCCGCGCGGGACGGGCTGGACCACGGCGACGACGTCCTGTTCACCTTCGGCCCGCTGGGCTTCCTCGACGTCCCGAAGCTCTGGGGCACGGGGACGGGCGTCGCCGCGATCGGCTTCACCCTGCTGCAGCAGGCGCTGCTCGTCGCGGTGGTGGCGCTGTCGCTGCGTCCGGCGGTCGGCCTCGTCGCGGGCGTCGTGGTGGGCGCGGTGCTCGCGGCGCTCGGGCTGTCGTCCGCGCTGCCGGCGGTGCTCTGGGGCGTGGCCTTCGGCAACATCGTCCGGGGCGTGCCCCTCGACGCCGGGCACGAG
>CAXUES010000020.1:2464-8658 GCA_964250185.1 uncultured Solirubrobacteraceae bacterium
TGTCGTCCGCGCTGCCGGCGGTGGGCTTCGTCCTCGCCGTGCGGCTGGTGCGCGACGCGCCTCGTGGCCGGCGGGCGCTCCTGGTGACCGTCGGGCTGGCGCTGCTCGGCGCGCTGGAGGCCGCGATCAAGCTCAACTCCGGGGTGCTCGTGCTCGCGGTCGGCGTGGTCGCGGCGGCCGCGCACCCCGGGCGCCGGCGGCTCGTCCCGGCCTTCGCGGGCGCCGCGGTGCTGGGCTTCCTGGCGATCTGGCTGGCCACGGGCCAGTCGCCCGGGGAGCTCCCCGGCTACCTGCGCGGGGCGCTGCAGATCATCTCGGGCTACTCCGACGCCATGGGCACCGACGACCCGGCGCTGCGCTGGCAGTACGGCGTGGTGGCGGTCCTCGTCCTCCTCGGCGCCGTGGTGCTGCTGCGGACGGCCCCGCGGGACCGCGCCGTCCGCGGCGGCCTCCTGCTCATGTGGGCGATCTTCGCCTTCCTCGCCTTCAAGGCGGGCTTCGTCCGCCACGACGCGGGCCACGCGCAGGTCACCCTCGGCCTCCTGGCGGTGGCCCTGTGCGCGTCGCCGTGGCGTCCCGGGCAGCGCTGGCCGGCCCTCGCGGTGGTCGGCGTGAGCCTGGTCGCCGTGCTGCTGGGCTGGCGGGGCACCGAGCTCGGGCTGGGGGATCGCCCGGGCAACGGCGTGGCGGCCGTGCGGGCGGTGATCAGCCCCGCCGAGCGCCGGCGGCTCGTCCGCGGCGGGACCCTCGGCGTGCTGCTGGGCAGCGGCATCGACCGACGGCTCGTCGAGCGCGCCCGCGCGTTCCCCTCGGTCGCGGTCTGGCCGACGGAGTCCAGCCTGAACTGGGCCGGCGACCTCCCGTTCCGCCCCTTGCCGGTGCTGCAGGACTACCAGTCCTACACGGCCGACCTGGACGGGCGCGACGCCGACGCGCTCGCCGACGACGCGACCGCGCCGGCGGCCGTCCTGCTCTCCGACCGCCCGCTCGACCAGGTCGACGGGCGTCCGACGGCGTTCAACGCGCCGCAGACGGCACGGGCGCTGCTGTGCCGCTACCGGGCGATCGACGCCTCGCCGGGCTGGTCGCTGCTGCGGCGCACGGCGGATCGCTGCACGACGCCGCCCCGGGCGCTCGGCACCGTCCGCGCGCGGACCGGGCAGCGCGTGGCGCTGCCGCCGCCGAGCGCGCCCGGCGCCTTCGTCTTCGTGCGCATCGAGGGCGCGCAGGTCACGGGGACCGAGCGGCTGCGCAGCGTCCTGCTGCGGGCGCAGACGCGCGCGATCTCGCTCGACGACCGGAGCGTCCGCCTCACGCCGGGCACGAGCGCCGACGGCGCGGTGGTCCGCGCGGGCAGGGGGGTCGACTTCCCGACGCCGCTGGCCTCCGGCGCACGGACCGTGGCGGTCACGATCGGCGGCGGCGAGGACCGCGCGCTGGCGTTCGAGCTCTTCGAGCAGCGGGTGGCGGGCTGAACCGCGCTAGCGCTCGACGGCGCAGGCCCGGATCGCCACGGGCGCGCGCAGGCGGACCCGCCAGGGCGTCCGACCTGCGTCGGCACGCCGGGTGAGCGAGAACGACGTCGGGCCGGCGGTGGCCGGGATCGACCCCACGAGGTGCCAGGTGCCGCTCCAGCGGCGGACCTCGATGGCCAGGGGCCCGCGGGCGACGCGCAGCGCGACGCCGGTCGGTGGGAGGGCGACGCTGCCGCCGCCGGCGGGCAGCGTGGTGCAGGCGCCCGCCGGCGCGTACGGGGCGAGCGCCGGACCGCCGGCCGCGTAGGCGACGACGTCGGCCAGGTCGCGCGCCGACGCACCGGCCCGGCGGATCTCCCGCTCGCTGTCGGCGGGCGTGCCGACCGCGCGGTCGGCGGCGAGGAGCGGCCCGGCGATGACCGTCCCGAGGAAGCGGCCCTCCGGTCCTGCGGTGGTCGCCGGGATGAAGCTGGGGGAGATCGTCGCGCGGGCCAGGAGCATCGCGCCGGTCGCCGCGCGGGCCCGGTCGCCGTCGGTGCGGAAGTCGCGGGCCGCCGCGAGGTAGTAGTGGAGGTTGCCGACGAGCGCGAGCGCCAGCGCGACGACGGCGGCCGCGGGCAGCAGCCGCCGGGCGCGGGCGGGGACGACCGGCGACAGGCCCACGAGCGACTCGCCCAGCACCAGCAGGGTGAGGATCGCGCCCGGCAGCAGGTAGCGCGAGGCGTCCGGCGGGCGCAGCTCGTCGGTGTTCAGCGCGAGCGTCGCCCAGTACAGCAGCGCGAGCACGACCGCGGAGACGAGCCCGGGCGCGAGGCCCCGGCGGCGCGCGGCGAGCAGCACGAGCAGGGTCAGCCCCGCGCCGAGCAGGCCCCCGACGGGGTAGCCGCGGACGGGGTAGGCGACCGTGATGAGCGGCGCGGCGAGGCCGGAGAGCCCGGCGCAGGCCACGGCGATCGAGCGCAGCACATACTCCGGCGTGCCCAGGACCGTGTCGAGGCCGAGGTTGCTCTCCCCGTCGCGGCCGTAGGTGGCGAACCACACGAGCCACACGACGACCGGCACCACCGCCGCCCACACCGCGCGCCGGCGGCCGTGGAGCACGAGCGCCACGCCGGCCCCGACCGCCATGGGCAGCCCGACGTTCGAGCTCAGCGCGCCGGCGAGCAGGAGGGCGAGCACGATGGGGCCGGTGTGCCGCGGGCCCCGGGCGGCGACCAGCAGCGCGCCGATCCCCCCGAGCAGCGAGGTGAGGAACCCCATCTGGAAGCCCCACATGAGGTCCTCCCACCCCGTGCCGAGGAACAGCACCAGGATCCCGGCGCACGTGGCCGGCACCCAGCCGACGAGCGGGCGCAGGTAGGCGGCCACGACCCCGGCGCAGCCGCAGACCAGGAGCGCCACGACGATCCGCTGGGGCACGTTGGACCCGCCGCCGGCGACGGCGAAGATGACCTTGTAGACGAGCGTCGGCAGCACGGTGATGTGCTGGTTGTTGGGCTCCAGGAAGGAGCTGGCGGACCACCCGGCGCGCCGCAGCAGCAGCATGTTCCACTCGTCGCCGTTGAAGAACGTCGCGCCGCGGGTGACGAGCTGGTTGAAGACGACGGACACGGCCATGGCGAGTCCGAGGAGCCAGGGGCCGGGGCGACGGGCGAGCACTCGGCCGGAGCCTGTCAGACGGTGGTCGGCGGTGACCGGCCGCCCGGTCTCCCGAGCGGTCTAGGGTCCACGGCTCGTGAAGCGGATCCTGCTCTTCGACTGGACCACCGGCGGGCACCACGTGTCCTACCTGCGGCGCACCGCCACCTCGCTGGCCGGGCGGGCCGAGGTGACCATCGCGGCGCCGGGCGAGACGCTGGCGGCGCTGGCCGACGTGCCGGCCCGGCACCTCGACCTGGGCGATCCCCGGCCCACGACCGACTTCAGCCGGCCGGTCGGCCCGCAGAACCAGCGCGACGGCCGGGAGGAGGTCCGGCGCTTCGCGGCGGCCGCGCGCGGATTCGACCTCGCGGTGCACATGTACGCCGATCCGGTCATCCGCTACCTCGCGTCCCAGCCGACGTTCCCGACGCGCATGGCGGCCCTCGTCTTCTTCCCCCGGGTCCACTACCCCCTGCGCCTCAGGACGCCGCTGCCCGCGGCCGACCTCGCCCGGGCCGCCTTCCACGAGCTCAACGTCCTGCGCTGGTCCGACCGGCGCCACGCCCGGCTCGTGCTGACGCTCGACCCGTACGCCGCCCGGCGCTGGGCCCGCCTCCCGGGCGTCGCCGCGGGCTGGCTGCCCGAGCCCCCGGTCGACCCGTCGGTGCGGCCGGACGCGGACGGCGCCCGGACCGGCGTGGTCCTCTACGGCGCCCTGGGGCCGCGCAAGGGGCTCGACTGGCTGGCAGCCGCGGTGGCGCGATCGTCGCCCGCGCGGCTGGGCCGGATCACGCTGGCCGGCTACGTCATCGACGGCAGCCGGCCCGAGGTCGAGCGGTGGGTGGGGGCGATGCGGGACACCGGCGTCGAGGTCGAGCTGGCCGACCACGGGCACTCCGAGCAGGAGGGCCTCGCGCGGCTGGCGGGCGCCCGGGTCGTCGTGCTGCCCTATCCGCGGCACTTCGGGATGTCGCGGGTCATGCTCGAGGCGGCGGCCGTCGGCACGCCCGTCGTCGCCCACGCGCGCGGGCTCGTCGGCGACGTCGTCCGCCGCGAGGGCATCGGCATCGCCACGGACTGCTCCGACGCCGATGGCCTCGCTCGCGCGCTGGAGCGCTTCACCGCCGGCCCGGTCGACCGGGGCTACGACGAGGCCCTGGCCGCCTTCGCCCGTCGGCACGGCCGCGAGGCGTTCGACGACGCCACCGCCCTGCTGGTGCAGGCGGCGGGGTGAGCGCGCTCAGGTCGCCGGGCGGGCCGCTCCGCGGCGGCCGGTCAGGCGCTGCCTGACGGCCGGAGGCAGCCCGCCGCACAGCAGGACGATGGGCCCCGTGAGCAGCACGACGGCGACGAGCTGCAGCCAGGGCGCCAGGAGCAGGGACAGCGCCCCGAGGCCCGCGAGGGCCACGGCGGTGGTCGCCAGCCCGCGGGGACGTCGCGGCAGCGGCGCGACGCCGCGCAGGCGCGCGAGGGAGGTGAGGCAGAAGCCGATCACGAAGCACTCCGTCAGCAGCGAGGTGACCGCGGTGGCGACGTAGGAGCCGCTGGGGATGATCGCGAGGCCCACCACCACGTTGACGGCCAGGGCACCGAGCGAGCTCACGAGCAGCGCTCGACTGAGGTTCGTGGTCACCATCGTCGCCTGGATGAAGAGCCCGATGACCATGAGCCCGAAGGTGGGCAGCAGGATGCTGGCGACGACCCCCGCGCCGGTGTAGGCACCGAGCCCCGGCAGCTCCGGGAGCACCCGCCAGGCGACGAAGGGCCCCAGGGTGAGCGGGACGAGCGCGACGAGCATCACGACCGACAGGGTGTCGGCGTAGCGCTGCCGGAAGAGCGCCCGATCCGCCTCGTAGGCGTGGGTGATCGGCGGCATGACGACGCTCATGACGAGGCCGGGGAAGACGAGCAGCGCCTCGAGCCCGCGGCTCGCCAGCCCGTACTGCCCGACGTCCTGGTCGGAGTGGAAGTGGGCGAGCACCACGAGCCCGCAGCGGAAGTAGGCGTAGTTGAGCAGGAACGCGACGCCGATCGGGAGCGCGCGGGCGCTGAGGGCCCGCCACTCGGCCGGACGGGGGCCCCAGTCCAGGCCGGTGCGCAGGGAGAGCGCCGCCAGCGCGGTGCCGCCGAGGGTGACCAGCGTCGTCGCCGCGGTCAGGGCGAGGTACACCCACGTCGACGGGGCGACGGCGCGCGACAGGACGAGCGTCCCGACCAGCAGGGCGGCCGCGCCGAGCAGCCCGCTCACCGCGATGGCCTTCGTCATCAGCCTGACCTGCAGGAGGGGCTTGAACGCGTCGATGGCCGAGAAGAGCAGCACGACGCCGAAGAGCAGGACGGCGCCCAACGTGCCGGTCCCGAGGTCGAGCGTGGCGGTGATCCCGACCACGAGGCCGTAGGCGACGACGCCGAGCGCGAGGCGGATGTAGAACAGGTCGACCACCAGGAAGCGCTCCCGGTGGGGGTGGCGCGTGATGTCGCGCAGGACGATGGTCTGGAAGCCGAGCTCGGCGGCCCCCTGGAAGGTGGTCACCAGCGCCATCGCCAGCGTGAACGGGCCCATGCGCGCCGGTCCCAGGTCCGCGGCGATCACACCGAAGGCGACGAGCTGCATGGCCGTGGCGCCCCCGCGGCCGGCGACGAGGCGCAGCGCTCCTGCGACCACGCGGCCACGGACGCCCGCGCCGCTGAGCGCGGTCGTGGCGTCGGGAGCGCTCACGGCGCGCGACGGTCGGCGCGGACCGTCAGGACGACCGGGGCCGCCGTGAGCCCGTCCGGGCCCCCGGCACGCCACCGCTCGATGCGGCCCACGACGTAGCCGAGCATCTTGGCGACGTCGCCGACGGCCACCACGGGACCGACGGCGAAGTGGGCGGCGACGCGCCCGACGGCGCTGTGCGCCGGCGGGATGCGCCACAGGCGGCGGTGGAACTTGGCCGTGTACGCGAGCGATCCGACGCCGATGAGGCGCACGCCCGGCCCACGCGTGCGCCTGCCGGCCAGCAGGGCGCTCGTGATCCCGTAGACGGCGTAGCGCGCCGCCTGGCGGCGCGGCCACAGGCGCGCGTGGCCGTCACC
>CAXUES010000020.1:8668-9769 GCA_964250185.1 uncultured Solirubrobacteraceae bacterium
GTAGAGGTAGTACTGGCGCGCGAAGGCGCGCAGGCCGGGACGCGCCTCCCATTCGACGCTGGCCTCCGGGGCGTAGGCGACCCGGGCCCCCGCGGCGCGCAGCGCGAGGTCGAAGACGAGGTCCTCGCAGTGCTCGAGCCACTCCGGGTAGCCCCCCGCCTCCGACCAGCCCTCCTTGCGGAAGGCGACGCACCGGCTGGACGGCAGGAGCGTCTCGGCGCGCGCCTCGGGCGCCTGCGGCGTGATGACCGTCCCGATGGTCCGCGACAGCCAGTCGGCGCCCGTGGGGCGGAAGGAGCCGCCGACGAGGTCGGCGCTGCCGTCCTGCAGCGGCCCGGTCAGCAGCTCGACCCATCCCGCCGCGACCTGCGTGCCCGCGTCGCTGACAGCGATGATCGGCCCCCGGGCGAGCCCGATGGCGAGGTTGCGGCCCTGCGAGATGCTCGCCCCCGGGGCGACGGCCACGACGAGGCGCGGGTCCTCGGCCGCGTGGTCGACCAGGGCCTCGAGGGTCCCGTCGGTCGACCCGCCGTCGACCACGACCAGCTCGTCGGCGCCGGCGTCGAGCTGGTCGCCCAGGCTGGCCAACCAGCCCCCCAGCGACGCCCGCTCGTTGAAGACGGTGGCGATGAGGCTGACGCCGCTACGTGACATCGGCCGGCGCACGAGCGGGGGAGGGGACGGCGGGAGCGGGGGAGGCGGTGACGATGACGGCGAGCCCCACCCAGGTGATGGTCGCCAGCAGCTGCACCTCGAGGGTGGGGTAGAGGATCGCGTCGACGGTCAGCGCGAGGAGCCCGGCCCCGAGCATGCGGACCTCGGCGGCGTCGTCGCGCAGGGCCCGGGCGAACCGCCAGGCCATCCACAGCAGCACGAGCAGCACGGCGGCGCCCCCCAGCACCCCGAGCTCCACCAGCAGCTTGAGCAGGTAGGACTCCACGGGACGGCTCACGCCCGACGTGAGCTGGCTCGCGTTGCCCGTCGCCGCCACGCCCTGCCCGAGGGCCTGCTGCGGGAGCTGACGCGGCAGCGCAGGTAGCTCGCCCCGCGGGTTGCCAACAGCCCGCCCCGGGCCCCGGCGAAGCCGGCATCGAAGGCTGA
>CAXUES010000020.1:9779-16616 GCA_964250185.1 uncultured Solirubrobacteraceae bacterium
CGAGGGCCTGCTGCGGGAGCGGTGCGTCGACCCACAGGCGCACGCCCTCCTCGAGGCCGTCCAGCCGCTGCTGGTTGCCGGCGTCGTTGGTCCAGTCGACGGTCGAGGCGATCCGGTCCACGACGGTGGTGAAGCCGGGGCCGGCGGCCAGCAGCACGGGCGCGACCACCGCGGCGGCGAGGAGCAGCCCGACGAGCCGGCGGCGGTCGGCCCCCCGGGCCACGACGAGGAGGAGCAGTGCCCCGATCGCGGCCACGGCGATGCCCGCCCGCCCGAACGTCAGGACGAGCGCGGCGGCCAGCAGGACCGCGGTCGCCGCGAGCAGCGCGCCGGACCGGCGGTCGCGAACGGCGACGAGGAGGCCCAGCGCGAGCACGGTGACGGTGCCGAGGTAGGCGCCCGCGTGCAGGTAGCTCCCGGTCGCCCCGCCGTAGCGCGACACGTCGCCCGCAGCGTCGGCGGCGGCGGCCTGCACGAAGTCGGTGATGCCGGCGGCCTGCACGAAGACGCTGAGCGCGACCACCACGCCCATGGCGACCTGCAGGCGGACGTAGCGCCGCACGTCGCCTCCCTCGAAGACGGCGGACGCCACGAGCGCCAACGCGGGGAACGCGAGGTACTGGGCGACGCCGACCGCGTACAGCTCGAGCCCCACGGTCTGCGTGACGACGTCGACCGCGACCGCCGCCGCGATGACCAGGCCGGCGACGAGCAGCGAGGTCGCCGGCCACCGGTGCCGGTGGCCCGGGTCGAGCACGGCGACCAGCGCCAGGGCCGTGAGCAGCGGGATGGCCGCGTTGACGGCGACGAGCGGGCTGGCGACCTGCGCGGCCTCCACGGCCTGAAGGAGGAGCCCCCGCAGCGGGGCCAGGACGATGACGAGGACGACGAGCGCGCGCACGGAGCCCGGACCGCGGCCCAGCAGCGAGAGCGCCGCGGCCGCGGCCAACGGCAGCGCGATCGCCACGAGGGCCGGACGCGGTCCTGCCCCGTTGAGGGCCAGGGCGAGCAGCGCGCCGACGACCACGACGACGATCGGGCCGAGGGCACCGGCGCTCCCGGCCCGCCGCGCGACCCGCGGCGACCGCCGGCGCACCATGGACATGGCGATGAGGAGGAACGCCGCCCAGGAGGCCGCGACCAGCGCGCCCCGCGTGCTCAGGGACGGATGCGGACGCGGGGTGGCCGCCAGCCGGGGGGAGACGACCTCCGGCGCCGTGGCCCGCTCGCGCAGGACGACGGCCTGCCGGTGCCGGGCGCCGCGCGGCGCGCGCCGCTGGATCGCCCCGAGCTGGGCGCGCACGGCCTCGAGGGACGATCGCGCGTAGGGCCGGGCGACGGCGAGCGCACGGGCCTGCGCGGCCGGGGGCGTCGGTCCCGACGCGAGGAAGGTGGCCGACCCCGCGGTGCTGTCCCGGAAGTAGTAGACGTCGGCCGCCGGCGCCGGCGCCGGGACGGGCGCGGCCACGCCGAGGCGACCGAGGGCGCCGTCGTCCTTGAGGAAGACCGCCACCCGGGCGGTGCCCGACGTGTCGACGGGGCCGGGCGACGCGAACCCGGTGAGCGCCCCGAGGACGGCTGCGACGACGAGCACCACGACCGCCCCCCGGGCGCCGGGGACGTGCCACCGGGTGCTCAAGCGGACCGGACGAACGACGCCAGGGCCTGGAGGGTCTCCCCGGTGGCTTCGTCGAAGAACTCGCCGGTGATCCCGGCGAGGCGGAAGCCGAGGGCCTCGACCGCGTCGAGCTGCGCGCGCCACAGGAGCTGCCCCTCGTACAGCTCCACGAACGACAGCTCGAGCTCGAGGCCCACGACGCGCTGCAGCACCTCGCCGGCGCCGTCGAGCACCTCCTGCTCGAAGCCCTGGGTGTCGATCTTGAGGTAGGGCGCCGTCGCCCGGCCGATCGCGTCGGCGGCGAGCACGTCGACGCGCTCCACCCGCACCCGCTCGGTCCCCGTGATGCGGGAGCCCGGCTCGGCGCGGACGTGCCGGTCGAGCATCGGCAGCGGGGAGCTGCTGACGCTGTTGCCGGCGATGTGCATCTCCAGCTCCCCGGCGCGGGCACCCGCGGCGCTGCGCACCGCTGTCCACCGGGGATCGGCGGAGGCCGCGGCCGCGAGCTGCTCGAAGGCCTCGCGGGTCGGCTCGATCGACAGCAGCTGGCCCGTGTACCCGCGCTCGCGCAGGACGCTCGCGTACTGCCCCACGTTGGCCCCGACGTCGATCACGAGATCGACCCCCCGCGCGGCGAGCAGGACCGCACGCCGACGGTCGGCATCGAGGGGATCGGGCCACCGGCGCAGGTCCCATCCACGAGGGTGCAACGTGTCGTTGAGCCTCCTCCTCAGCGCCCCGAGCCGCATCGGCGGAGCGTACCGCGCGTCCTATCCGAGGAGGTCGACCGGCCGGTCGAGGACGTCGAGGGTGGCCCTCCGGCTCAGGGACACGGTGCGCGCCTGCACGCACGTGAGCGGGCGGCCGAGGATCTCGGGCGCCAGCAGGCCGAGCGAGACCTGGCGGCCGCGGACCTCCCGGTCGACCTGCCCGTCGGCCACCGGCTCCCGGCCGGTGGCGTCGGTGATGACGTAGGCGGCTCCCTCGCGCCGGGTCGTCACGAGGCCGTTGAGCGCGACGTAGGGCGGCCGGCACCGGCCGGAGGCGTCCCGCAGGCCGAACAGGACCCCGAGCGTGGTGTCGCCGTCGTCCTGCACGGGGCCCCGGAAGGTCGCGACCGCGGTGAGGCCGCCGTGGCCGGTGTCGTACTGCGCGCGCAGCCCGACCAGGTCGGCGCTCGCGGTCAGATCGGGGGACACCGGGTCCGGGGAGGCGGCTCGGTAGATGCCGTCGGCCGGCGGCGTCGCGCCGGGGGCGGGCATGGCCAGGGCGAGCGCGAGGGCCGTGAGCACCGAGCAGGTGGCGAGGACGCGAGCGCGCACGACGACCATCCAAGCAGGCCGGCGGCCGCGGGTCGGCGCCGGTGGGCCACCGGCGATACTCCGCCGATGACCGCGCGCGAAGGGCTGGAGAAGGCCGTGGGCCTCGCATCGGCGCAGGCGGTGCTGCGGTCGGCCGGCTGCACGGTCGGCGCCCGCCCGATGTGCGTGATCATCGGCGGCAGGAGGATCGCGGTGGGCGACCGGCTGCGCATCTTCGGACGGCAGTTCCCGGCGTCGCTGGGCTGCGGCGAGCACGGCCGCCTGGAGATCGGCGATGACGTCTTCCTCAACCAGGGCAGCAACGTCTACGCCGCGCTGGAGGTCGTCATCGGGAGCGGCACCATCGTCGCCGACCTGGCGTCGATCAGCGACACCGACTTCCACCCGCTGCAGGAGGGCGACGAGCCGCGGGTCGCCCCGGTGCGCCTCGGGGAGGACGTCTGGGTCGGCCGGGGCGCCACCGTGCTGCCCGGCGTCAGCATCGGCGCGCACGCCATGGTGGCGGCCGGGGCCGTCGTGACCTCCGACGTGCCCGACCGGACGGTGGTGGCCGGCGTGCCCGCGCGGCCCGTCCGCCGCCTGGCCGCGGCGGACGGCTGGCGACGCCTGTGACCGCGGACGGCGCGCCGCACCTCGTCGTCGTGGCGCCCTACCTGCCCTGGCCGGCGACGTCGGGCGGGGCGATCCGGGTCCTCGAGCTGGCGTCGGGCCTGGCGGCGCGCGGCTGGCGGGTCTCCATGGTCTGCATCACCGACCAGGCCGGGCAGGTGCCGGAGGCGGGGCGCCACCTCGCCGGGCGCGGCATCGAGCTGCTCGGGGTCGTGCGCCGGCCCCGGCGGGGGGCGACCCTGGGGCGGGCCCTGCTCACCCGGAGCTCCTTCCACACCGCCCGCCTGCGCAGCCGGGCCGCCGGGGAGCTCGTCCGGCGGGTCGCCGCGTCGGCCGACCTCGTCCAGTACGAGATGCCCTACCTCCAGGGCTACCAGGCGACGGGGCGGCCCGGGGTCCCGTGGGTGCTGGACGCCCAGAACGTCGAGCACCTGCTCAGCGAGCGCCTCGCGACGCTGCGGGGCGGCGGCGGGGGCCTCGCGCGCGTGGCCCTGGGCCTGTACGCCCGGCGCGAGGCGGTGCTCCGGCTGCGCGAGGAGCGACGGGCCTGCGAGCAGGCCGGCCTCGTGGTCGCGGTGTCGCCGGTCGACGCGGAGGAGCTCCGCCTGCTGGCGCCGGCGGTCGAGGTCGTCGTCGTGCCGAACGGCACGGGCCTCGGGAGCCCGGCCGGACGTCCGTCGCGCGGGGACGGCCCGACCCGGCTCGTCTTCGTGGGCAAGATGAGCTACCGGCCCAACGTCGACGCGGCGACCTGGATGGTGCGGGAGGTCCTGCCCCGGGTGCGGGAGTCGCTGCCCGACGTCGAGCTGGCCATCGTCGGCAGCGAGCCCGGCCGCGAGGTGCTCGCGCTGGCCCAGGAGCCCGGCGTCACCGTCACGGGCGAGGTGGACGACGTCCGCCCGCACCTCGAGGCGGCGACGCTGAGCGTCGTGCCGCTGCGCGCCGGGAGCGGGACGAAGCTCAAGCTGCTGGAGGCGCTGGCCGCCGGCGTCCCGGCCGTCGCGACACCGGTGGGCGCCGAGGGGATCGCCGTCCAGGACGGAGTGCACCTCCGCATCGCCGCATCGGCGGGGGCGTTCGCCACCGCCGTGGTCGAGCTCGCCGGCGATCCGGAGCGGGCCGCGGCCCTGGCGCGGGCCGGACGCGAGCTCGTCGAGGCGCGCTACGGCTGGGACGCGGTCGTCGACGAGCTCGCGGCCCGCTACGACGCGCTGCTGGAGCGCCGCGGGTCAGCGCGCGACGGCGAGCCAGTTCCACACGAGCGGTGACGCGAAGGCCGCGCCGAACGCGGCGCGGCTGAAGGGCCCCTCGCCCGCGAGGTCGAAGACCTGCAGGCCGCAGTCGTCCAGCAGGTCCCACAGCTCCTCGGAGGTCGAGCCGTAGAGGTCGGCCCCGCCGATGCCGTGCTCGAACACGACCGCGGGGCGCTCGCGCCGCAGCAGCTCCTGCGCGCCGCGCAGCACGCCGACCTCCGCGCCCTCCACGTCCACCTTGAGGAAGCCGACGCGGACCTCGGGGTCCACGACGTCGTCCAGCCGCTCGAGGCGGACCTCGATCTCCCGCGTGGCGACGTCCTCGGCGACCACGTCCTCGCGCCGGCGCAGCCCGGAGAGCGCCGGGGTGTCCACGACCACGGTGAAGGTCGCCTCCCCCGCGGTGTCGGAGCACGCGGCGCTGCGCACCTCGACCTGCGGGAAGCGGCGGCGCAGGTCGTCGGCGAGGTCGGGGATCGGTTCGAAGGCGAGGTGCTGCGCCCCGGGGGACGTCTGGACCATCGCCTCGAGGATCTCGCCGATGTTCGCGCCGACGTCGATGCCCGCCTTCCCGCCGGCGAGCGCCACGGGGAGCAGGCGGCGGGTCGTCTCGTCGTCGCGGCGGTTGCGGCCGTAGCGGTAGTCGACGGCCGATCGCAGCTCGGCCAGCTGCTCGAAGCGCCCGCTGCGCACCGCGAGCCGGCGCGCGCCGTCGCGCAGGAGCTGGCCGTCGAGACGTCGCCTGGAGCCCACGGCGGGGACGTTAGCCAGCCCGTCGCCGGCGGAGCAGCTCGCGGCCCACCACGTTGCGGGC
Source organism: uncultured Solirubrobacteraceae bacterium (assembly GCA_964250185.1). Lineage (GTDB taxonomy): Bacteria > Actinomycetota > Thermoleophilia > Solirubrobacterales > Solirubrobacteraceae > Paraconexibacter. Next base: position 15,396 of record CAXUES010000020.1, read on the forward strand.
CAGCGTCACGGCGAGCTTGGCGCCGATGCCGACGTAGACGGCCGCGTCCAGGGCCGGGTTGGCGCCCGCCTGGTGGCGCCGGTAGAAGCGGCCCATCCCGCGGTGGAAGTGGACCGTCGGCCTGACCGCCCGGTAGGTCCCCGCCGAGCCGCCCTTGACGTGCAGCGCGCTCTGGGTGCCGTCGTAGAGCACCTTGCTGCCCGCCTCCCAGAAGCGGGCGCACCAGTCGAGGTCCTCCATGTACAGCCAGTAGCCCTCGTCCAGCGGGCCGACCCGCGCCAGCGCCTCGCGGGTCACGAGCATGAACGCCCCGTTCACCGCGTCCACCTCGCCGACCTCGTCCTCGCCGAGCTCGGTTGCCCGGTACTGGCTCAGCCGGGCGGAGGTCAGGCGCCGGCCGAGCCCGGTGAAGTGGGCCAGGGCGGCGGCCGGGGTGGGGAAGGAGCGCTTGGCGGCGTGGTCGAAGGTGCCGTCGGGCTGCACGAGGCGGCAGCCGACCATGCCGACGTCGGGCCGCTCGCGCAGGCGACGGACGAGCGCATCGAGGGTGTGCTCGCGCACCTCGGTGTCCGGGTTGAGGACGAGCACGAAGTCGGCCTGCGTCGTCTTCAGCACGACGTTGTTGGCGACCGAGAACCCGAGGTTCGCGGTCTGCTGGTGGCAGATGACCTCGGGGAAGGCCCGCCGCACGTCGGTGAGGACGTCGACCGGGCTGGCGTTGTCGACGACGTGGACCTGCATGGCGCCGTCGCTGAGCGGGAACGCCCGGAGGGAGCGCAGGCAGGCGTGCAGCAGCTCGGGCGCCCCGTAGCTGACGATGACCACGTCGAGGGACGTCCGTCGGGTCGCCATGGCACCCATCATCCGCTTCCCGCCGCTTCGGCCGCCCCGCGCGCCTGGAGCAGGGCGAGCGCCTTGAGCTGGCTGTCCACCCGCGCCCGGTCGGCCAGCAGCTGCGCCTGCACCCGGGGCTCCAGGCGGGCCACGGTCGCGGGGAGCGTCAGCTCGAGCGGGTTGAGGGCGAGGGCCTGCCGGTAGCGCCGCAGCGCATCCACGTCGTTGCCCTGGTCCACCGCCAGGTCGCCGAGCAGCGCGTAGGGCACGAAGTTGTGCGGCTCCAGGCGGCTCGCGGCCAGCAGCACCTCGCGGGCGCCGTCGTCGCGCCCGAGGCGTCGCCAGGCCCGGGCGCGGATGTACAGCGCGTCGACGTCGCCGCCCTGC
>CAXUES010000021.1:0-358 GCA_964250185.1 uncultured Solirubrobacteraceae bacterium
TCCGCCAGCAGCTCGTCGTACTCCGCGTCGGGCAGCCCGTGGGGGTGCTCGTCGTGGGGCTGCAGGCGCATGAGGTCGACGACGTTGACGAAGCGCACGCGCAGGTCCGGGACCCGCGAGCGCAGGAGCGCGGCGGCGGCCAGCGCCTCGGTGGTGGCGGTGTCCCCGGCGCAGGCCAGCACGACGTCGGGCCGGGCGTGGTCGTCGCTGGAGGCCCACGACCAGACCCCCAGGCCGCGCGCGCAGTGCGCGACGGCGTCCTCGATCCCCAGCAGCTGCAGCGCGGGCTGCTTGCCCGCCACGACGACGTTCACGTAGTGGCGGCGCGTGGTTTCCCTGCTCTTGTGCCCGAGCAGCG
>CAXUES010000021.1:368-4638 GCA_964250185.1 uncultured Solirubrobacteraceae bacterium
CAATGGGCGACGGCGTCCTCGATCCCGAGGTACTGCAGCGCGGGCTGCTTGCCGGCGACGATGACGTTGATGTAGTCGCGGGAGCGCAGGCAGTGGTCGGCCACCGCCAGCAGGCAGTTGGCGTCAGGCGGCAGGTAGATCCGGGCGACCGTCGCGCGCTTGTTGGCGACGTTGTCGATGAAGCCCGGGTCCTGGTGGCTGAAGCCGTTGTGGTCCTGGTGCCAGACGAGCGAGCTGAGCAGGATGTTCAGCGAGGGCACGGGACGCCGCCAGGCGAGCTCCCCGGCGACCTCGAGCCACTTCGCGTGCTGGTTGACCATCGAGTCCACGATGTGGACGAAGGCCTCGTAGCAGTTGAAGAGGCCGTGGCGGCCCGTGAGCAGGTAGCCCTCCAGCCAGCCCTCGCAGAGGTGCTCGCTCAGGACCTCCATGACCCGGCCGTCCGGCGCGAGGTGGTCGTCGGTGGCCAGCGTCTGCGACTCCCAGGTCCGGTCCGTGGCCACGAACACCGCGCTCAGGCGGTTGGACGCCGTCTCGTCGGGCCCGACGATGCGGAAGTTCGCGGCGTCGGCGTTCAGGCGCAGGACGTCGCGCAGCAGCCCGCCGAGCACGCGCGTGGCCTCGGCCTTCGTCGTGGCCGGCGCCCCGACCTCGACGGCGTGGGCGGCGAGGGCGGGCAGCACGAGGTCGCGCGTGAGCGCGCCGCCGTTGGCCTGGGGGAGGGCGCCCATGCGCCGCGCGCCCTCCGGGGCGAGCGCGGCGAGCTCCTCCCGCAGCGCGCCGCGCTCGTCGAAGAGCTCCTCGGGGCGGTAGGAGCGCAGCCAGGCCTCGAGCTGGGCCCCGTCCAGCCCTTCGGCGTGCGCAGCACGATCATCGGCCAGCGCGGCCGCTCGGTCACCCCGTCCTGGCGGGCGGCGCGCTGGATCTCCTCGATGTCGTCGGCGACGTGGTCCAGCGTCGCGGCCATGAGCTGGTGCATCGCCGCGGGGTCGTGGCCCGCGACGAAGTGCGGCTCGTAGCCGTAGCCCTGCAGCAGGTGGCGCAGCTCGTGCTCGGGGATCCGCGCGAGCATGGTCGGGGAGGCGATCTTGTAGCCGTTGAGGTGCAGGATCGGGAGCACCGCGCCGTCTCGCGCGGCGTCCAGGAACTTGTTGGAGTGCCAGCTCGTGGCCAGCGGGCCCGTCTCGGCCTCGCCGTCGCCGACGACGCAGGCCACGAGCAGGTCGGGGTCGTCGAAGGCCGCGCCGAAGGCGTGGGCCAGCGAGTAGCCCAGCTCGCCGCCCTCGTGGATCGAGCCCGGCGTCTGCGGGGCGGCGTGGCTCGGGATCCCGCCCGGGAACGAGAACTGCCGGAACAGCTCGCGCAGGCCGGCCTCGTCGTGGCCGACGTGGGGGTAGGTCTCGGAGTAGGTGCCCTCCAGGTAGGTGTTGGCCACGAGCGCCGGGCCGCCGTGCCCCGGCCCGGCGACGAAGAGGACCTGGAGGTCGCGGGCGCGGATGAGCCGGTTGAGGTGCGCGTAGATGAAGTTCAGCCCGGGGGTGGTGCCCCAGTGGCCGAGCAGCCGCGGCTTGACGTGGGCGAGCGTCAGCGGTTCGCGCAGCAACGGGTCGTCCAGCAGGTAGATCTGGCCCACGGAGAGGTAGTTCGCCGCCCGCCAGTAGGCGTGCAGGTCGCGCAGCTCGTCGTCCCCGAGCGGCGACTCGTAGGCCGGCGTCACGTACGCGGTGCTCATGGTCGGGACCCTCCCGCGCTCGCGGGCCCTGCGCATCCGTGGTGCGCGGGGCTCCGACCGCGGCGTTCCGCAGCACCTCTGCGGAGAACCCCGGTGGCGCGCCACGCCCGGGAGGCCAGGATCGGCGCATATCCGCCGCCCCTCCGCTCGTCGTCGTGGCCCTGGGCGGCAACGCCCTGCTCGGCCGCGGGGTGCCGGCGACGGCGGCCAACCAGCAGCGCGGTGCGCGGACCGCGGCCCGGGCGCTGGCGCCGACGGCCGCCCGCTCACGGCTGGTGGTCACCCACGGCAGCGGGCCGCAGGTCGGCCTGCTCGCCCTCAAGGAGGAGGCCTACGCCTCCGAGCTGGAGGCCTACCCGCTCGACGTGCTCGACGCGGAGAGCGCGGGGCAGATCGGCTACGTCGTCGAGCTCGCCCTCGACGACGCGATCGCAGGGCAGGACACGGTCGCGGTGTTGACGCGCGTGCTCGTCGACGCCGAGGACCCCGCCTTCGGGGCTCCGACGAAGTTCATCGGCCCGGTGTACGACGAGCCCCGCGCCGGACGGCTGGCCGAGGAGCGCGGCTGGGCGGTCGCGCGCGACGGCGCGGGCTGGCGGCGGGTCGTCCCGTCGCCCGAGCCCCTGGAGGTGGTCCAGCTCGACGCCATCCGGACGCTCGTCGGGGCGGGGTTCCTCGTCGTCTGCGTCGGGGGTGGTGGCGTGCCCGTGGTCGCCGACGGCGACGGGCACGCCGGGGTGGAGGCGGTCGTCGACAAGGACCTCTCCTCGGCGCTGCTGGCCGTCGGCCTGGGCGCCGACGTGCTCGTGCTGGCCACCGACGTCGACGCCGTCTACGACGAATGGGGAACCGCGCGCGAGCGGGCGATCGGCGCGACGACCCCGGCCGAGCTGCGGGCGCGGCCGTTCCCGGCGGGGTCAATGGGCCCGAAGGTGGAGGCGGTGTGCCGCTTCGTCGAGGCGACGGGAGGACGTGCGGCCATCGGCGCGCTCGACGCCCTCGACGGGCTGGTGGAGGGGACGGCGGGGACGCAGGTGACCGCCGAGGTGGCGCCCGCGCTTGTGCCCCGAGCGGCGGCGGCGTAGCGTCGCCGGTCCCCAGCGACTGGAGACCCCGTGGCCAGGACCGGCGACCGCTTCGTCATGCCGGACGGCAGCGCCTACATCGTGCGTCGCAGCACTGCCGAGACCGCGGGCGCGTACGTCGAGATGGACTTCGTCCTGCCCGCGCGCTGCGTGCCGCCACCGCCGCACGTCCACCCGTCCCAGGTCGAGGAGTACCGCGTGCTGGAGGGGGAGCTCGACGTCGTCATCGAAGGCGTGTGGACCACGCTGCGGACGGGTGCGTCGGCGTCGGTGCCGGTCGGGGCGCTGCACACGTTCCGCAACCGCTCCGGGCGCACGGTGCGCGTGGCCAACCGCCACACCCCGGCGGTGGGCTTCGAGGTCTTCATCGAGCGCACGCACGGCACCCTCCGGGCGGCGGGGATCCGGCGCCCGCGCGACCCGCGCATCGCCCTCCTGCTCTCCATGGTGATGCTCCAGCACCGCGACACGCTGGCGCCGGGACGCCGGCGCGAGGACCTGCCGATGCGGGCCCTCGCACGTCTCGCGCGGCTGCTGCCGGCGCCTGCTCCGCCGTCCCGTCAGCCCGCCGCGGCGGGCTCGCCCACGTCGACGCCGTGGCGGGCCAGCCACGGCGAGAGGTAGCGCGCGGCGACCTTGCCGGAGCCGGCCGTCCCCGCGAGGCGCAGCGGCTCGTCGCCGCCGAGCAGCAGCGCGCGGAGCACCGGCACGTACGGCGCGGGCTCGACGTCGGCCCCGACGCGGGCGGCGATGGCCGCGGCCGCCGCGTCGGCCTGCTGGGTGGCCAGGCCGCCCTGCTTCACCGCGCCGGCGGTCACGTCGCCCGCGGCGTAGACGCGCGAGGTCCCGTCGACCCGGCCGTGCGCGTCGACGGCGAGGAAGCCGTCGGCGTCGCCTCGGAGGCCGGGGATCTCCATGCCGGAGACGACCGGCAGCGCGACGACGGCGTCGGCGGGCACCGCGCAGCCCAGGCCGCGGAGCACGCCGTGGCTGACGTGCTCGGGCTGGGCGTCCAGGACGACGCCGATCCCGCGGGCGGCGAGCAGCCGGGCCACCGCGCCCGAGGCCTGCGGGCCGAAGACCGCCAGCGGGGCGCGCTCGGCGGTCACGAGCGTCACCGACGGGTCCCCGTCGGCGACCACGTCCAGGGCCTGGGCGGTCTGCAGCGCCAGCTCGTAGAGGGGCAGCGGCCAGGTGATCCCCGCGGGCACCGCGAAGGCGATGCGGGAGAGCTCCCCGCGACGGGCCCGCGCGACGAGCTCACGGACCTCGACGATGCCCGCGCTGCGCTCGAAGGTCCGCGCGCCCCGCACGACCGGGCTGTGGTGGGCGCCCGGCGCGAGCAGGAGCGCGTCGAAGGGGAGCGACTCGCCCGTGTCGAGCTGCACCAGGCCCGTGGGCACGTCGACGTGGCGCACGGCGGCCACGCGCAGGTCGACGTCGTGCTCGGCGC
>CAXUES010000021.1:4648-5135 GCA_964250185.1 uncultured Solirubrobacteraceae bacterium
CTCAGGCCCAGCTCGCGGGCCAGGTCGCCCATGCTGGTCCCGTCGTACCCCTGGCGGTTGAACACCTCGATGGCCGTGCGCAGCACGGTCGCCTGGTCGTAGCCCGGCCGCCCGCGGCGGGGCGAACGGCGCGCGCACCTCGAGCGGGCGGTAGTCGAGCAGCGCGTGGCGGCAGACCAGCTGCAGGGAGACGCGCTCGCCGGCCAGCGCCCGCAGGGCGAGCAGCGCCTCCGCGCCCGCGAAGCCGCCGCCGACCACGACGACGTGGGGGCGCGCGCCGCGGCGGGCGGTGAGCGGCGGCAGCGGCTCCTCGACGCGGTCGGCCGGCTCCAGGAGGGTCATGCCGCTCAGCCCCCCGCGACGAGCAGGGGACGGTGGGAGGCGTGCACGAGCGACGCGGACACCGAGCCGAGCGTCACCTCGGCCAGCGCCCCGCGACCGCGGCGGCCCACGAGGATCGCGGTCGCGTCGACCTCGTCGGCGATCC
>CAXUES010000021.1:5145-6952 GCA_964250185.1 uncultured Solirubrobacteraceae bacterium
CGAGGGCCGCGCCGGATGCGGCGATCTCCGCCGCGGGTGCCTCGAAGAGCTCGTCCAGCGCCTCGGTGAGCTCGCGCACGTCGCTCAGCGGCGCGTGGGTCAGCGCGGCCCCGACGAGCGTGTGGCGGATCTCCGAGCGCCAGCGGTGCACCACCACGGACTCGCGGTGGCCGAGGAGGGCGGCGCCCTGCTCGAGGGCCGCCTGCGCCGACGGCGAGCTGTCGAAGCCGACGAGGAGCGGCCCCGTCGTGGCGTGCGCGCCCTCCGGCACGAGGAGCACCGGGACGTCGGCGTGGTGCACGAGCGTGGTGGCGACGGAGCCGAGGACCGCCCGCAGGGCGGCCCCGTGCCCGCGGGTGCCGCAGACGAGCACGTCCGCGCCGGCCGCGCGGGCGGCGACGAGGAGCGCCGTCGGGGTGGCGTCGTCGCCCGCGACGACGACCGCGGTCGCCTCGCGGCCCAGCGCCTCGGCCTGGGCGACGCCGGCCTCGCCGACCTCCGTGGCGCGGGTCAGGGCCTCCTCGCGCCAGGCGCCTACGGCGCGGGAGACGAGGTCGGCCGGCAGCGCGCCGCCGCCCGCCCTCGCGGCGGCCGCCGAGGCGCCGATCCCCGCCGCGACCGACACGATCGTCAACGGCGCGTCCGGCAGGAGCGTCGCGGCGCAGGCCAGGGCGCAGCGGGCGGACGGGGAGTCGTCGAAGGCGACGACGACGGTCGGCGGGGCGGTGGTCATGCGAGGGCTCCGATGTGGCCGAGGGTGGGGTGGGGCAGCTCGCCGTCGTGGTGGACGAGCCAGCGCGCCAGGCGCCAGGCGCAGACGACGCTCGGCGGCTGCCACAGCGCGTGGGCCGAGCTGCACCCGCCGTCGCGGCCGTTGAGCGCGCGGCGCAGGAAGAGCTCCTCGCCGTCGCCCGCCACGAGCACGCCGCGCAGGACCGGCTCGTAGGCCACGGGGTGGACCGCCTCGGGGTCGTCGGCCAGCGCACGGACGATCTCCGCGGCGGCGGTGTCGGCCTGCTGGGCGGCCAGGCCGCCCTGCTTGACCGGGCCGTCGGTCACGTCGCCGGCGGCGTGGACGTGCTCCAGGCCCGCGACGCCCATGCGCTCGTCCACGCGCACGAAGCCGCGGGCGGCCAGGGGCAGGCCGGTCAGGTCGGGTCCGTGCTGCAACGGCAGCGACACGACGGTGTCGGCGAGCTCGGACACCGCGGAGCCGGGCGTCGGCGCGCTGCGGAGCGCGACCCCGACCCGCTCACGGGCCAGCAGCGCGGCGGTCGCCTCGTAGGTGCCCGGGCCGAAGGCCTCCAGCGGGCGGTGCTCCGGGGTGAGCACGCGCACGTCGCGTCCCTCCCGGGCGCAGAGCAGCGCGAGCTCGTAGGCGGGGAGCGTCCAGCTCGCGCCCGCCGGGACGACGATCGCCACGCTGCCCGTGACGTCCGTGGCGAGCGCCGAGGGGAGCATCCCGAAGCCGACCGTCCGCGTGCCGGCGTGGGCGAGCTCCCGGCGCGCGCCCGGGGCGAGGAGCAGCTCGTCATAGGCGATCCGGCCGCCGCCCGACAGGAGCACGTGCCGGGTCGCGGCGTCCACGCCCGTGGTGGTGGCCAGGGTGAAGCGTGCGCCGAAGCGCTCGCATGCGGCCGCGAGGTCGACCCGCAGCGGTGTCCCGCCCCATGGCGTGCCGAGCACCTGCGGCGCGAGCGACTCGAGGGTCTTGATCGAGTCGGCGACGGGCCGGTTGATGTTCTTGAAGTTGTGGGTCTCCGACGCGCTGAGGAACATCGCGACGTCCTCGAAGAACTCGGCGTGC
>CAXUES010000021.1:6962-9546 GCA_964250185.1 uncultured Solirubrobacteraceae bacterium
TGCGGCGCGAGCACGAAGGACGGGTGCGCGGAGACGAGGTGCAGGTCGAGGCGGCCCTCTCCGAGGTCGGCGAGGGCCAGCAGCCCCTCGAGCGCGGCGATCCCGCCGCCGACGATGACGACCTCGGGCGCGGCGCTCATGCCGGGGCGGGCACGCGATCGAGCTCGCCGCGGCGCTCCTCGACGAGCGTGGGGGAAGGCACCACCATGACCGGCCGGTCGGCGTGCTGCACGACGTCGTGGGAGACGCTCCCCAGCAGCATCGAGCGCAGGCCGCCGCGTCCACGGGTGCCCATGACGATGAGCGACGCGTCGAGCTCGTCGGCCAGCGCGATGATGGTCCGCGCGATGCCGTCGCGGCGCTCCGCGCAGCGCGAGGTGGCCACCAGGCCGGCGCCGACCGCGCGGCGGGCTCCGGCGGCGGCGGTCGCCTCCCCGGCGATCCGGCTGCTCTCATCGATCGCCTCGGAGTCGGCGTAGGCGCCGGTCATGCCCATCCCCATGGCGCCGGTGCGGGCGATGGCCTCCAGGAACGGCTGCCAGGCCACGAGCACCGTCATCTCGGCGCCCGGCATGATCTCGGCGATGCGGTCGATGGCCGCATCGGCGTCGTCGGATCCGTCGTAGGCCAGCAAGATGGTGCTCATCGGGGTGCTCCTCGGGTGGGGAAGGGTCTGCTCGTCGAGCGTCCCAGCCCACGCCGCGCCCGCCATCCGTAGGGATGCGGCGCGGGACCGCGGGGAACTACCGAGTGCGCAGCGCTGCTTCCCGGATGACCGGGTCCCATCGCTGACGTAGCTTCGGGTCACCGGAGCGGAAACCGCCGCTCCCAGGTGAGACACCGGAAGGCCCCACCATGAGCACCACCTCGCACGTCCCGTCCGTCCCCGGGCGCCGACCCGTCACCGTCGCGGCGCCGATCGCGGCCGCTCCCGCCGTCGTCAGCGCCGGCGTGGCGGGCCACGTCTGGGCCGTCGCCCGCCTGGCCATGGCCTGGATCTTCCTGTGGCCGTTCTTCGACAAGCTCCTCGGCCTGCGCCACGACACGACCTCGGCGCAGGCCTGGATCAACGGGGGCAACCCGACCAAGGGGTTCCTGAGCGGGTCCGTGGGACCGCTCTCGTCGATCTACCAGGACATCGCGGGCGCTCCCGTCGTGAACGTGCTCTTCATGGCCGGCCTGCTGGCCATCGGGATCGCGCTCGCGCTGGGCATCGCCATGTGGCCGGCCGCCATCGCCGGCGTGGTCATGTTCGTGCTCATGTGGAGCGCGTCGCTGCCGCCCGCCAACAACCCGTTCCTGGATGAGCACCTCGTGTACGCCGTGCTCCTCGTCGGCCTCGCCGCCGCGGGCGCGGGGCGCACCCTCGGACTCGGCGGCCGCTGGGAGCGGACCGGCCTGGTCGTGCGCCGGGGCTGGTTGGCCTGAGGTGGGCTCAGGCCCCGTCGGGCACGAGGTCGGTCGGGGCGAGGACGAAGACCTCGCAGACCATGTCCGGGTCCTGCTGGTTGCCGCTCATGAACCCGACGACCTCGCGGCCCGTGGCCTCCCGGACCACCGCGGTGAAGCGCTCGCGCATGACCTCCTGGAAGGCCATGCGCTGCTGGATGACCGCGGTGGTGCGCCCGCCGTCCATGAGCGTCTGCTCCACGCGGGTGAAGCCCCCGCGCAGGACGCAGACGACGAGGTCGTCGTGGTAGTGGGTCTTGGTCTGCGTCGGGCCCACGCCGTAGAAGTCCTTGAGCAGCGCGACGAGCCCGTCGGAGATGGCGTTGCGCACCGCGCCGCCGGAGGGGAGCGGCTGGCGGTCGGAGGACATGCGCCGAGCCTAGGTCACCCGCGGCGTCCTGTCAGGGCGAGCGGATGAGCGGTGTGGCGCCGCTGACCGGCGAGGCGCTCACCGACGCGGTCGACGCGGCCATGGTCGCCCTCCACGAGCGCTACTACCACCGCGCCCCGGTCACCTCGCGCACGCAGCTCATGGGCGGCGAGCTGCTGGCCTGCGTCATGGGCGGCGTCTACACCGACGTGGAGAAGACGATGATCGAGCTTGAGCGCGGCCCGCTCGTCCGGGAGACGCGCAGCGCCTTCCAGCAGGCGATGCGCGGGCGGCTCATCGCCGCCGTGGAGCGCCTGTCGGGCCGCTCGGTGGTGCTCTTCTACTCCGACAGCCACGTCGGGCCCGACCTCGAGGTGGAGGTCTTCCTGCTCGCCCCCGCGTAGTTCCCCGCGCGGAACTGCGGGGCGGCGCGGAAGGCACGTGGACGGGCGGGTGGGAGAACTGGACCATGCCCGATCTCGTCACCGACGTCCTCCCCGACCACCTCGACGACGCGCCGGCCGACGTCACCGCGCCGAGCACCGGGCTGCTGCGCTTCGCCCGGATGACCGGGTCCTCGATCGCCGGCCGCGACGCCGCCCCGTGGGTCACCGACTTCCTCAACGCCGCCTACTACCGCCGGCCCGTGGGCGAGCGCGACGTCGACGACGTCCGCCTGGCCCAGTGCGTGCTGACCACCTACTGGTACGCCAAGCCCGGCCGGCGCCGGCCGCGACAGGCGCGGCATGCTGCCCGCTCCCGCCA
>CAXUES010000021.1:9556-15730 GCA_964250185.1 uncultured Solirubrobacteraceae bacterium
GCGCGGCACGCTGACGCGCGCGGAGCTCACGGCCGGGGCCGGCGACCTCATCGGCCGCTGGTTCGAGGCGGCCTACGCCGACGACGACCGGCGCGGGTGGGGCATCGCCTTCGAGACGCCGCAGGACCGCGACGACTACGACCACGCGCCCCGCATGGCCCTGGCCCGCCTCGGCGAGCTCACCCCGGAGCACGCGCCGGCCGCCGAGCAGGTCTGGCACACCTACCCGCCCGTGGTGATGCCCTCCGCCGAGGGCGTCATCGCCGCGCTCACCGCGCCGGAGACCTGGCCGGACTTCGCCAGCGACATCGGCCGCTTCACGCCGCTGCGCCCCGGCGGCCTGGCCGGCCAGACCTTCGAGATCGACGTGGCGGCCGGCACGGACGCCGGGCGGCCGATGTTCACCCGCGGCTACGTCACGATCACCGACCTGGTCACGCCGGCCGACCCGGAGGCCCTGGCCGCGTGGTTCGCCGCGGTGGAGGCCGGGCTCGACCGCTTCGGCGACGACGAGCCGCGCGCCGTCCCCGAGGGCGGCACGCCCGTCGTCGGCTTCGACCTGACCACCCACCAGGGCCACTTCATGGGTCCGGGCCACAACCGGCTGCTGCTCTACACGCACGAGGGGCAGGCCTGGGTGCGCGCCGCCGGCACCTGGGATCCGATGAGCTGGGCGGTCGGCGCGGGCTACCGCCGCGCGAGGGAGGCCGCGCAGGCCGCCTTCTGGGGTGAGGGCGACGTCGTCCCCAGCAGCCTGCTGCACGAGCTCGCGCTCCACGTCGCGGCGCGGGCGTAGTGGCCGACGCGGTCGTCATCGGCAGCGGGCCCAACGGGCTGGCCGCGGCCATCCGCCTGGCCGGAGCGGGTCGCTCGGTGGTCGTGCTGGAGCGCGCCGACCGGCCGGGTGGCGCCGTGCGCACCGAGGAGCTCACGCTGCCCGGCTTCCGCCACGACACGTTCTCCTCCGTCTACCCGGCGGCCGCCGCGTCGCCGGTCTTCACCCGCATGGGCCTGGAGCACCACGGCCTCGAGTGGGTGCACCCGGGCGCCTGCTCGGCGCATCCGCTGCCCGACGGGGACGCCGTGGTCCTGCACCGCGACCTCGACGCCACCGCGCGCTCGCTCGATCGCCAGCACCCCGGCGACGGCGCGCGCTGGGTCGCCTTCGCCCGCCCCCTCCTGGACGCCTGGGCCGGGCTGCGGGACACCATGCTCTCCGGGTTCCCGCCCGTCGGGGGGCCGCTGCGCCTCCTGCGCCAAGGCGGCCCGCTGCGGCTGGTCGACCTCGTGCGGCTGCTCGTCGGCTCCTCGGCCGGCCTGGCCGGGCGCCTGTTCGAGGGCTCGGGATCGCGCGCGTGGCTGCACGGCGCCGCGACGCACGGCGACGCCGCGCCGGGCAGCCCGGGCTCGGCGATCGCGGCCGCCTACCTCAACCTGCTCGGGCACGCGGTGGGCTGGCCGAGCCCGCGGGGCGGCGCCGAGCGCCTCACCGACGCGCTCGTCGCGCACCTGCGCAGCCTGGGCGGCGAGGTGCGCACGGGCGCGGGCGTCGAGCGCATCCTCACGGCCGGAGGGAGCGTCACGGGCGTGGGGGTGGAGGGCGGCACCGAGCTGCAGGCCGGCATCGTGGTCGCCGACGTGATGCCCCACGCGCTCGTGCGCATGACCGGCGACGCGCTCCCGGGGTCCTACGCGCGGTCGCTCGGGCGCTATGTGCTCGGCCCGGCGACCCTGAAGGTCGACTGGGCCCTGGACGGGCCGATCCCCTGGGCCAGCGAGGAGGTCCGCAGCGCGGGCACCGTGCACGTCGGCGGGGACGAGCAGGAGCTCCTGCGCTCCATCGGCGAGGCGGCGAGCGGCCTGCCCGCGCGGCCGTTCCTGCTCCTGGGCCAGCAGAGCGTCGCCGACCCGACCCGCGCGCCCGCGGGCGGCCACACCGCCTGGGCCTACACGCACGGCCCCGCCTCGGCCGACTGGCGCGGCGGCCAGGGGGGCCACGTGGAGGCGATGGAGGCGCAGGTCGAGCGCTACGCGCCGGGGTTCCGCGACCGGATCCTCGCCCGCCACGTGCTCGGGCCGGCCGACCTCGAGGCGCGCGACGCGAACCTCGTCCACGGTGACGTCGGCGGAGGCAGCTACGTCCTGCGCCAGGCCGTCTTCCGTCCGCTGCCCGCCCGCTCGCCCTACACGACGCCGGTCGACGGGCTGTTCCTGGGCAGCGCCGCCACCTTCCCCGGCGGCGCGGTGCACGGCGTCCCGGGTGACGCGGCCGCCCGCGCGGCGCTGAGGGGCGTGCGATGAGCACAACCCACGCCGCCGGCCCCGTCGTGCCGGTGATCGGCGGCGTGGCCGTCCGGGCGGTGGGTCCGGGCGACGCGGCGGGGATCGGGCGGCTGCTGGTCGGCCTGGACGCCGACGCGCGCTACCGGCGGTGGTTCGGCGCGGGCACCGACCTCCGCGCCGCGGTGGCGTGGGCCGCCGCGCCGGATCCCGCGACCGACGACGGGCTCGTGGCGATGTTCGGCGGGGAGGTCGTGGGCCACGCGGTGCTCGCCGTGGCCGCCGACGGCCGGGGCGAGGTCGCCTTCGAGGTCGCGGCGGCCTGGCGGCGCCACGGGATCGCCGGCGCGCTGCTCGCGGGCCTCGAGGACTGCGCGCGGACGCGCGGGCTGACGGCCATCTACGCCGAGGTGCTCGGCGAGAACCGCGACATGCTCGCGGTCCTGCGCGAGCACGCCGGCTTCCACGAGCACCGTGAGGGCGGCGTCCTCGAGCTCGAGCTCGCGCTGCCGCGTCCGCTCGTCGGGGCGGCGTCGTGACCCGCGGGCGCGAGGTCCTGCACAGCCCGTTCGGGACCGACCGGTTCGGACGGCTCGCCGAGCGCTTCGCGCGCTGGTTCGGCACGCCCCAGTTCATCATCGGGCAGACGTTGCTGGTGATCGTGTGGATCGCGCTGAACGCCGTGGCGGTCGGCGCGCACTGGGATCCCTACCCCTTCATCCTGCTGAACCTGGCCTTCTCCACCCAGGCGGCCTACGCCGCCCCGCTCATCCTGCTCGCCCAGACGCGGCAGGCCGACCGCGACAAGGCCGGAGCCGAGGACCTCGCACGCATCGCCGACGCCCAGCGCCGGCACGTCGAGCACCAGACCGCGGCGATCACCCGGTTGCTCGAGACGAACACCCGGCTCACCGAGCAGGTCGCGCGGCTCGTCGAGGGGCTGCGCGCCGACGAGCTGGGCCCCCCGGGGAGGGGCTAGTGCAGGATGTCGTGGTCCAGCGCGTAGCGCACGAGCTCAGCGCGGGTGGAGCGCCCGAGCTTCTGCTGCACGTGGGAGCGGTGGGTCTCCACGGTGCGCACCGACAGGAAGAGCTGCTCGCCGATCTCCAGGTTCGTGTTGCCCAGCGCGATGAGCCGCAGGACCTCGTACTCGCGGGCCGAGAGGTCGTCCGGCGGGCCCTGGGAGCGCTCGGGCGTGGCGGCGAGCTGCGCGCCGAGGGAGGGGTTGAGGTAGGTCTGCCCGCGGGCCGCGCGGCGCACCGCCTCCACGAGCTCGAGGTCGTCGCCGTCCTTGCGGACGTAGCTCAACGCGCCCGCGCGCAGGCAGCGGCGGGCCTGCTCGGGCTCGTCGAGGCGGGACAGGACCACGGTCGCGGTGGTCGGGCAGCGGTCGCGGACGAGCGCGAGCGCGTCGATCGTGGACGGGTCCCCCGGCATGGTGAGCTCCATGATCAGGACGTCGGGCTTGTGGCCGAGCACGGCCCGCAGGGCGGTGTCGTTGTCCCCCGCGACGGCGACGACCTGCATGTCCAGCTCGGCGTCGAGCACCAGGCCCAGGCCCGAGCGGACCATCCGGTGGTCGTCGGCGATGACCACGCGGATCGCGGCGGGCAGCCGTCGCTCCGCGACACCGAGCGGGAGCAGATCGGGGACGACGGTCGGGCGGTCGAGCACGTGGGGCCTTCCTCTGGTCGCGTTCATGGGCGACGTCGGGGAAGTCAGGTGCCGTTGCCCCACCCCAGTCCTCCGGGTGGAGCCGCGTTGCAAGCCCTCCGAACACGCCACTTTAGCTCATCTCCCGGCCCGTGACGACCTCTCGGCCGGGCCCGCGCCGCAGCGGGCGGGGCGGGTGGCTGCGGGCGGCGGTCCTGGGGGCCAACGACGGGATCGTCTCCACGGCGAGCCTCGTGCTGGGCGTCGCGGCGGCGAGCGCCCCGGCCGGCGCGGTGGCGACCGCCGGGAGCGCGGGCCTCGTCGCGGGCGCGCTGTCCATGGCCGCCGGCGAGTACGTCTCCGTGAGCTCCCAGCGCGACGCCGAGCGGGCCGACGTCGAGGCGGAGCGACGCGACCTCGTGCGCGATCCCGCGGGCGAGCTCGAGGAGCTCGCCGCGGTCTACCGCGAGCGCGGGCTCTCCCGCCCGCTGGCCGACGAGGTCGCCCGCGAGCTGACCCGGCGCGACGACCTCGGGGCGCACGTGCGCGACGAGCTCCGGCTGGACGCGCGGCGCCGCGCCCGCCCGCTGCAGGCCGCGTGGGCGTCGGCGGTGTCCTTCTCGGTCGGCGCGGCGGTGCCGCTGCTCGCGGTCCTCCTCGTGCCGGGGGCCGTGCGCGCCGGCGCCTGCGTCGCGGCGACGCTCGCGGTGCTGGCCGCCCTCGGCGCGCTCGGCGCGCGGTTGGGCGGCGCGCCCACCGGCCGGGCGACGGTGCGCGTGGTGGCCTGGGGCGCCATCGCGATGGCGGTCACCGCGGGCATCGGGGCGCTCGTCGGGACGGTCACCTAGCGGTGGGCGCCCCGCGACGCAATGCGTATGAACCACGCAGGCGACGGGTGGTGAGCCCGGATGACCGGCTCCCGGGCGATGACGACGATGACCGTGATGATCGCTCCTGACGCCCGCCCACCACGTCGCGTCGTCATCGTGGGCGCAGGGGTCGGCGCCCTCGAGGCGGTGCTCGCGCTGCACGACCTCGCCGGCGACCTGGTCCGCACCACGGTGATCGCCCCCGAGGCGGCGTTCTCGCTGCGCGCGCTGGACGTCGGCCGCCCCTTCGGGCACCACCGGGCGGGCAGCGTCGAGCTGGCCGGCTTCGTGGACGACCACGGCGGGACGTTCCGGCGCACCACCATGCTCGAGGTCGACGCCGACCGGCGCCTCGTGCGCTGCTCGACGGGCGAGCCCGAGCCCTACGACCTGCTCCTCGTCGCGGTGGGCGCGCCGGCGCGGGCGGCCTTCGACCAGGTCATGACCTTCGGCCCCGACCCCCTCGAGCTGACGGGTCTGCTGGCCGACGTCGAGGAGGGCTTCTCCCACCGGGTCGCCTTCGTCGTCCCGCCCGGCACCACCTGGCCGCTGCCGCTCTACGAGCTAGCGCTGCTCACCGCCCAGGACGCCCGCGGCATGGACGCGGCCGACGTGCAGCTGCACCTCGTCACGCCCGAGGCCGAGCCGCTCGCCGTCTTCGGCCCCGAGGCCAGCGAGGCGGTCCTGGAGCTCCTCGACGCCGCGGGCATCACCGTGCACGCTGGGGCCCAGGCGACCGTCGTGCACGGGCGCACCGTCGACCTCGGGAACGGCGACGTGCTCGAGGTGGAGCGCGTGGTGGCGCTCCCGGCCATCCAGGGTCCGCGCCTCGTCGGGCTGCCCTGCGACGCCCGTGGCTTCCTGCCCGTGGACGACCACGGCCGGGTGGTCGGGGTGGACGGCGTCTACGCGGCGGGCGACGCGAGCGACCGCCCGGTCAAGCAGGGCGGCCTCGCCTGCCAGCAGGCCGACGCGGCCGCGGAGCACATGGCGCTCGTCGCCGGCGCCCGGGTCGAGGCGCTCCCGTACGACCCGGTCCTCCGGGCGCGGCTGCTGACCGCCCACAGCGACCGCTTCCTGCAGCGGGCGGGCGAGACCGCCGCGGGCGAGGTCTCCCGCGAGCCGCTGTGGTGGCCGCCCGTGAAGGTCGCCGGGCGCTACCTCGGGCCCTACCTGGAGGCGTCGGGCCTCGAGCTCCTCACGGGGCCGACGGCCGCGACGGGCTGAGGGCCCTCCGAACGACGAAAGCCCCGCCTGAGCGGGGCTTCCGTGTGGACCGCGCCTCCGGGGCGGGCGGAGGGGTCCAAGTGGCGGGACCAGGATTCGAACCTGGGAACTCTGAGAGGCCGCGTTTACAGCGCGGTGCGTTTGG